>DUWJ01000103.1 GCA_012842765.1 Bacillota bacterium
TCTGAACAGCTTCTCCAGCTCGAACGCCTGCTCGGAATCGAGGAAGCAGTGATCTCCTCCAGGACGAGGGTCATACAGCGGCACATGCATGAAGACGAATTTGTGGCCATCCTTGGACAGCTCGTTCCTGAGCCACTCCGTTTGCTCCGTGTCGATGCTCCCCTCGGAGGCATCTAAGCCTATGAACCTGTATCCTTCATGTTCGAACGAGTAGTACGGCGGATCGTTGACGAGCTGAGCAAAGCACTCTCGTCCTTCTCCGCGAACATCGTGATTTCCAGGCACAACGTAAAAAGGCATTTTGAGCTTCTCCGCACCGAGCAAGAAATCACCGTATTGAGCCCTTGTGCCCGATGCAACCATGTCGCCACAATGAAGCACAAAATCAGGACGGTCGGAGTTTACCCCGTCCATCACGACATTCCAGACTTCGTTCCGCCCCTGGTTGTCACCGACGACGGCAAAGACATAGCTTCGGCTACCAAACCGAGGCCACAAGAAAATGAACGCCATAGCTATAACGCAGATGGCGGCGAATACGATGAGTGCGATCTGTCTCTCCCTACGGCTTCCATATTCTCTGCGCTCACCTTGCCGTCCTTTGTATTCCTCCACCTTCCCACCTCCGCTTACAGCCGTTCTGTAGGGGCCTTGCAATGCCCCAAAAGTCTCCTGGAACTGCAGCAGGCAAATGTCGATAGTTTATGACAGAATGGGCCGGGCGCCACAGAAAGGTGGCAGACCCCGGCCCGAGAATCCGGTGTTTGCTCTCCTTTCCACATCGGGAAGCACACCCGTTTCCAGATACGCCCTATCGGCCCACATGCCGCAGCTCCGTTTCAGGCCTGAGCCCAAGGCCTGTGGGCTCGGACAAGCAATCTCATTGACTATTCGACGGCGTAACCACACGTCCCTACAATCGCAACGCTTCTTGCCTCTGCATCGATTCACTTCTGCCTTCATGGATAGAAAAACACGCACCCTGCAAAAGCCCTTCAATGAAATGCCCTGCGCCATAGGCCTTCACAGACTTCTTCTAAGCAACAATGCCATTGTCGGGCCACAAATGAATTTTCCTAATTGGTGTCGCGCTCAACCGAACTGATCGCCATGCCTACACCAGATTCCAAGGCAACAATGGATGTCTCGTGGTCAATAAGAGGTGGCGCACCCGAAGTCTGAGGCAGATACCCCCGGATGGTCATGTTGTGGCCCAGCCTAGCAGCTTCGTCTTTCTGCATGTGGACCGTAAAACGGTCTGGCGCAGATTGCATCAGCATAGGTAGCCGCAGCCATCTTAACACGTGGCCGTCATTGATGTGATGAGCTCTGGATTGGAAGGTCCACGCAGTAGAACGCGCCCGCTCGAACAAGATTGCTGCCTCACCTTACTTGAGCGGGCGACCTTTTTCAGTCTGAAGTAGTGGCGCAGATCACGTCGGAAAATGCGTCCGCCTTTCCAGGTGCCCCCTGTCTATCGCCTGCACCATATTGAAACTCGCGTTACCGCAAAGCTGGATCTTGCTAGTTTGAAACTGGAGTGCTGATCGAAGGCTATTCAGTCTTCTGAACCCGGCGGAAAAGCCATACGCACCCCGAGCTTGAGTGGGCGCCCTCCGCCGATGATATCGACAGTCACCTCGTAATCCTTCTCCGGAAGACTCATCTCCAGACCCGGAATTCTCAGGATGTAATCTGCTTTCGGGTCAAGAGAAGAGATCCTGTCCAGGCTAGTGTCAACCTCCGTGTCTGACTCGAGATAAGCAGGATTCGAGACTGCCTTTGTTATCAACACCTTAAAATCGCTTGCATCTTCATCAGATACATTGCGAACTGTTGCCTCCACATCAAAGGCTCCCCAGATCCGTCCATCTGGGTACGCTTCATCCGATATGGCAGCGATCATCATCACTTCTCCGGGGAGGCGATTCTGCATCTCGCCATATTCTCCACTTAGTCCTAAGCTTTGCAGAATGGAAAAGGCGGCATCTCTGGCCTCTTTAGGAGGAAAGCCGGTGTTCTCCCTGGTCCATACATCTAGCGTTACACCATCGAGCGGAACAAGGCAGTGGGTTTCAGGCCTGGTAGGCGCGGCTATGTACGATTGAGATTCCCCAGTTTCAAAGCCGCGCTCAGAAGCTGATTCATCTGAGTGCACCGGCACTGATATATCGAAAACAACTCCCCATCCGGCCGCAACAGCCACCTGCATGGAGGAGAGTATCACCCAGTTTTCAGAGAGCAAGCTCGTAAGGTCCCGTTCTCCCTGAGGCAGCTCTGGGAGCCTCTCTATTCCACCCACTGTGAATCCTTCCGCTACAAACCTTACTCCTCCATCCACGTTCGGGACCATCCGCCAACCTTCGGGAAGATCCGCTTGCCAACAGAACGCAGATTCAGAAACGCCAGTCTCATCGTGATCCGTCGGATGCATGTCCGAACGTCCGAACACCGACAGCGCAATTAAGGTAATTATGATTGCAATGAGCAAAACTGCGCCGTACCAGACTGGATTAATTCGATATCCGCTCTGATCACGATCTGGCATAAAGATCCTCCCTTCATGACCATTCTACGCCATGTGCTAAACTCCGCTAGCCTATCTTCCTTATCAATGATAGGCAATCGCCACACACATGCTTCCCCTTGAA
>DUWJ01000104.1 GCA_012842765.1 Bacillota bacterium
AACGTCCAGCGCCCTGTCCATCTTCGACTGCGCCGCCACGATCACCAAGGAATTCGTACGGGGATCCACAGTGATGCTGGAGATCGGCACTATCGGGGCCAAAGCCTCACGAACCTCTGCGGCTTCGGCATGGGCAAGCGTAACCACCCGGGTCACCTCGGGATCGCGCGGCGCTGCAGGCTCGGTGCCCTGCTCGGGCTGGGGCACCTCTATGTCGAGAACCGTCACCACGCTAGCTGCGCGCTCCTGCAAAGACGGAGAAGCAACTATCAGCAATGAATTGCTACGCTCGTCCGCGGCAATCCTGATCTCTGGCATTATCGGAGCAATCATATCCCGAATTTTTGCAGCCGGGGCATGAACCAGCCGGATCACCCTCATTTCCAGGATTTCCGACTCGCCTTTTGCCAAACCCACACTGACGTCATCACGAGATGGTTGGTCGATAAGGGCAACGATCTCCGCTGCACGGGCCAGTTCGTCTAAGAGCCCGACGACCAATACAGATTTGGTGCGCGCGTCCACATAAATAGAAGTCTTCGGCATCACCATCGAGAGGGCCTCTTTAACGGATTCAGGGTCGGCCTCACGAAGCCTGAATGCGCGGATGTTGGTTGTCGGCTCCGAAGAGGGATCTGTCGCGGCTCCTGTCTCATGTAAAGGCCCGTCCGGCACGTCAAGAAGGGCTGCGATCTCGCGGGCACGCTCACGCTGCGACCGGGTGCCTTTCACGATTACCGACCGCGTCCTCTCATCGATTACGACAGCTTCTTTCGGCACCACCAAAGCCAGGGCATCTCGAATTGCATCCAAAGAGGCATGGGCCAAGGGGATAGTCTCAACGATCTTCTCTTCCCCGATGAGTGCCTGGTCGGCCGCAGTTTCTACATCCAAAGTCTCAACAAGTTCTACAACTCGAGCGCAAGTATCATCATCCGCCATTATCACCACGGTGTTCGTCCTCTCGTCCACCTGCATTTTTTCAGGGGGCAGGATCATGGTGAGGACGTCTCGCACTGATTTGGCTGATGCATGCTCGAGCTTGAACATATGTATGCCATCATGGGCTGGTGCAGGCTGCTTTTCCGCGGCTACCACAGCCACATCGAGAAGAGTCACAATCTCTTCAATCCGGGCTATCTGTTCAGGCGTCGCATTTACAATGAGCGAATTTGTGCGTGAATCCATTCCAACCTTGGAAAGGTCGATGATGACACTGAGGGCTTCACGGACCCTGTCCACGGGGGCCCACGCAAGCTTGATCACTTTCACCGTCTCGGCCTCGACTGCCTCAGTCTGCAGGTTTACACCCTTCCCGGGAACACTCGAAAAACCTCCATCATCAGCGGGCTCTGCCACGTCCACTTCGGATACTATCTTCATCGCTCTTTCGCGGGAGGCCTCGTCAATGATGACCACTATGGTGTTCGTGCGTGAATCTACCCGCATCCTGTCGGCAGGAACCACCAAGGCCAACAGATCGGCCACCCCCTGGGCGGGGGCATGTTGGAGCCTAATAATCTCGAGAGACTCGCGGCCCGAAGACAACCCAGCATCGGCAAGCGAAGCGATGGCCTCCGGAGGCAACTGGACAGGAACGTCAAGCATCCTCAGTACATCACCTATGGCCCTGAGCTCTTCGGCTGACCCACAGGCGATGATGGAGTTGGTCCGCTCATCCGCCTCCAGTTTCGCTCCGCCTGCAACAAGCCTTGCAGGGCCAATAACGTCAGTCGTTCTGGCATAGGTGAGCGAGAACTTCTCGATGCCCAGCGGCTCCAGGCTGGTTGAAACAGCGCCCGGCGGAAGGACGATCATTGTAGAGCCTTCGACCCTGTATTTCACGCCGGTAGTGTAGGCGACGAGCCTAAGCGCGTCTTCGACTGCAAGGCCATGAAGGCGAATTGTGAGGGTTCCGCGTACCGCGGGGTCGAGCACTATATTCATATCTCCCAGTTCCGCTAGGGCGCGAAACACGTCTGCAAGTTCAGCATCTACCAGGTCAAGATCGACGCGGCGCTCCGAGGCGCCAAATGCAGCCTGCCCAGCGAAGGCCAGGCACAAGATGAGAACCAATGCTGCCGCCGCTCGCCTTCCCAATCCCCTATTTCTCATCTCCGCTCACCTCCCAGTTGGTAAGTGAAATCAGTCCCGCCAAACGAAATCGTTATGGACTTGTCGTCGATAGAGCGGACCTCTGCGCCATCGAAGGGCGCGTCTCCGACGCGCGTCATCACGCTTCTCCCGTCCACTGAAAGCAATGCAATCGCCCTATCGCCCGACTTTAAGACTCCGGTCAGCCGCACCTTGGGCAAAGCCGGTTCACAAGGCGCTGAATCTTCGGGCTCAGGCAAAGCTGGAATCGGCGTCCTCGGTTCCACGGGGACTATCTGCACCGGGTCGGGAAGCAGAGTCTTGAACGGGTCCCAACGACCGTGCCCCACCGGAGAAAACTCCTCTTCCACTCTGGACCAACCATACGCGTGGCTCTGGTCGAGCAGAGCCGAGAGCCTGGCAGCAACACGCCCTCCGGTAACCACTTCAGACCCACCAGGATACCGATCGGGCTTTCGATTCTTCAGGAACCACACGTAGCCGGAAAATGACGCGACGAGCAACAGCGCAACTATGAGGGCGGTCCATCTGTATTTCCTCTTTTTAGCTTCGGTTTCGCCGTCTGGAGACGGCCACTCGTTCCGGGATTCTCTGCTAAGATCCAGCGCCAACCTGATCATCACCCCTCGGCCTGGCGTATGTCGTTACCTGAATTGTTGAAGATATATAAGCATCTGGCGAACGGACTGCTCGATCCTGGGTTTCACCGCCTTCCCGCCAGAGTTCTCGCCCCCCTCCAAAAGAAAGGCTGTGCACATTCATGACCCGCTCAATGTCTGCAATTCCGTCCAGAAAGCCGATTATGTTGTTGTATGTTCCGGAAACGTTCAAGGTCATTGGTATCTCGACGTACTGCCCCCGCGGCATGCCGGAGGCGATGGTGAGGCTGTCAATGGCAACATGGTTGGACAGGGCGACTGACTCCATATCGCGGAGGACGTAGTGTATTCTGTCTTCTCGGGGAATAAGGCGC
>DUWJ01000105.1 GCA_012842765.1 Bacillota bacterium
CTCGACCGCGTGTTGACGAGGCTCACCTTCGTGGGCGCAATATTCCTGGCTATCATAGCGCTTTTGCCTAACATAACCGGACGGCTTACATCTAACACTGTGACGTTTGGCGGTACTGGGCTTCTGATTGTTGTAGGCGTTGCGCTTGACACGATGAAACAGATCGAGGCTCAGCTGATAATGAGGCAGTACGAGGGCTTCTTGAAGTAAGGCTTTGGAATGCCAAAGAAAATGAGGATGGGAGTGCGTCGCGAGATGCGTGCAGTGCTGATGGGACCTCCCAGCGCGGGGAAGGGCACTCAAGCTGTCAGGCTGGCAGCAGAGTTCGGCGTCCCGCATATATCCACAGGGGACATGTTCAGGGCCGCGATAGCGGCAGGCGCCGAGCTTGGTCGGCGGGCACAGGGATTCATAGAAGCCGGCAAGCTGGTTCCTGACGACGTGACTCTTGGCATCGTTTGCGAGAGGTTGGCCGAAGCGGATGCAATGTCGGGATTTATTCTTGACGGATTTCCTCGGACTGTGCCGCAAGCAGAGGGACTTGAAGACATACTTCGAGCCCAGGGCGTGAGGCTTGATGCAGTGGTGCTCATAGAGGTTCCCGAGGACGTCTTGGTGCGAAGGGTAACCGGACGGAGAGTATGCGAGAAGTGTGGTCGTGTGTACCACATGGAATGGAATCCGCCTCCAGGATCCGCGTGCGAGTGTGGTGGTCTGGTCACTCAACGGAAGGATGACTTTCCGGAGACAGTGAAGGAGCGGCTTGCAACGTATCGAACGCAGACAGAACCGCTGAGGGATTATTATGCCTCCGAGGGAAGCCTCGTCGTGGTAGATGGAACGGGAGATCCTGATGAGGTTTTCAGGCGCATAACACGTGCCCTTGGAAGGTGTGGGTCATGATCATTCTGAAAACCGCGGCTGAAATCGAGCAGATGCGGAAAGCGGGCGCCCTGGTCCGACAGGTGCTGGAGAGACTGGGCAGATACGTGGCCCCAGGTGTCCGAACGGCGGAGCTCGATGCCATTGCCGAAGAAATGATACTGGCCGCAGGCGGGACGCCGTCGTTCAAGGGTTACTGTGGATACCCGGCATCGATCTGTGTGTCTGTGAACGACGAGATCATCCACGGAATACCTGGCAAACGGGTGCTGGTTGAGGGCGATATAGTATCTATCGATTGCGGTGCAATCCTCGACGGGTATCAGGGGGATGCAGCCATGACCTTTCCAGTGGGAGATGTCTCAGTTGAAGCGGAGAAGCTCATGCGAGTGACGCGGGAGGCGCTTGAGGCTGGAATAGAGATGGCAAGGCCGACGATGCGTCTTGGGGATATTGGCAATGCCATCCAGGTACATGCCGAGAGTAATGGGTTTTCAGTGGTCAGGGATTTTGTTGGCCACGGCATCGGACGGCGCATGCATGAGGACCCTCAAATCCCAAACTTTGGGTCGCCGGGCACGGGACTACGGCTCAGGCCTGGAATGGTCCTTGCCATTGAGCCCATGGTGAATGCGGGCGGCCACGAAGTAATGATCATGGACGATGGCTGGACTACGTGCACGCGTGATGGATCGCTGTCGGCCCACTTTGAGCACACGGTAGCCATAACTGATGCTGGCCCCGAGGTTTTGACTCTTCCGTAGCATGCAAGGCAGGTGTAAGGCAGTTGTCTTCCGGGGGTCCATTGCTTGGACAGTTCGTAGTATCTAAGATGGGCAGGGACAGGGGCAGGCTCTTTGTCGTAGTCGGCCGTGAAGGTGACGGTTACGTTTACATTGCTGACGGCGCAACTCACAAGTTGGGCAAGGCGAAGCGGAAAAACGTTAAGCACCTGATAGTGACGGAGCAGGTGGATGAAGATATAAGGGCCGCGCTCGAGGCCGGAAACTCGGTCACCGATGAACAACTTGTTACGGCTTTGAGAGTGTACAGACCTCAAGAGAGGAAGGAGGGGGATGCTTAGTTATGGCAAAAGAGGATGCCATAGAAGTTGAGGGCACAGTCGTTGAACCATTGCCAAACGCCATGTTCAAGGTGGAACTGGAAAATGGCCATACGGTATTGGCGCACGTGTCCGGCAAGATGCGCATGAAGTTCATCAGGATTCTGCCAGGTGACAGAGTCACGATTCAGCTATCACCTTACGATCTGACTCGCGGCAGGATCGTGTGGAGATACAAGTAGGAGGGTTAGACATGAAGGTACGGCCGTCCGTTAAGAAAATGTGTGAAAAATGCAAGATAGTGAAGAGAAAAGGCCGCGTTAGAGTTATTTGCGAGAACCCCACGCATAAACAGCGACAGGGCTAGGAGGTGCAGCGTAGCATGGCGCGAATCGCAGGTGTAGACCTTCCAAGAGACAAGCGGATAGAGGTAGCCCTGACTTATATATACGGCATCGGCCTCACCTCATCCCAGAAGATCCTGGCGGAGACGGGCGTTAACCCTGATACGCGGGTGAGAGATCTTACTGAGACCGAGATCACGCAATTGCGAGAGGCTATTGACCGAGGCTATAAGGTAGAGGGAGACCTGCGCCGTGAAGAAGCCCAGAATGTTAAGAGGCTTGTCGATATAGGCTCTTACAGAGGGCTGAGGCATCGTCGCGGACTTCCCGTAAGGGGCCAGAGGACGAAGACGAATGCTCGAACGGCCAAGGGCCCGAAGAAGGCCATTGGCGGGCGCAAAAAAAGGTGATTAGCATGGCGCGTTGCGGAAAGGAGGAACACTGATGGCAAAGAGGCAGGCAAGGCCTAGAAGGCGCGAACGGAAGAATATCGAAACAGGAACAGCCCATATCAAGTCGAGCTTCAACAATACGATTGTTACCATTACCGATCCGGCAGGAGCTGTTGTGTCGTGGTCATCCGCTGGCGCCATGGGCTTCAAGGGCTCACGTAAGGGTACGCCGTTTGCAGCGCAACAGGCTGCGGACGCCGCGGCGCGTGGTGCCATTGATCAGGGAATGCGTTCAGTTGAAGTGTTGGTAAAAGGCCCCGGAGGAGGACGAGAGGCTGCGGTAAGGTCGCTCCAGGCTGCCGGGCTTGAAGTTAGCATGATAAAGGATGTTACGCCGATTCCGCATAACGGATGCAGGCCACCAAAGAGACGGCGCGTGTAGCCGAGCGAACAGGAGGTGCGATAATGGCGAGATATACCGGATCAGTGTGCCGGCTATGCCGACGTGAGGGAGCTAAGCTCTTCCTCAAGGGAGATAGATGCTATACTGAGAAGTGTGCTGTTGCCCGGAGGGCTTACCCGCCGGGAGAGCATGGTCAGGGAAGAAAGAGGACCAGCGAGTATGGTTTGCAGCTTCGCGAGAAGCAAAAGCTTCGAAGGATATACGGAGTGCAGGAAGCGCAGTTTGCAAGGTATTTTGATATGGCCGAGCGCAGACGGGGCATTACAGGCGAGAACCTCCTCGCTATCCTTGAGACCCGGCTCGACAATGTCGTCTATAGACTGGGACTGGGTGCCTCTAGGGCAGAGGCCAGGCAATTGGTGAGGCACGGGCATATTTACGTGAATGGCAAGAGGGTGTCCATACCATCGTATGAGCTTCGTGCGGGCGATGAGATATCTGTGAGACCGGGAAGCAAGAACCTTGTCCACTTCAAGAATCTTGCCGAAGCAGGCGCTGTGACTGTGCCCGCATGGCTTTTAGTAAACGAGGACCGTTTGGGAGGCAGAGTTCTGTCAGTGCCGACAAGGGATCAGATAGACCTGGATATCCAGGAACACTTAATCGTCGAGTTGTACTCGAAGTAATGCTGCCCCAAATGAGAAGGAGGGTGCTGAGCGCGCTATGATTGAATCTCCAAAGCCTAGAATCGATTGCCAAGAGGATGGCGACCGATACGGTAGGTTTGTCGTGGAGCCTCTTGAAAGGGGATACGGCATAACCCTGGGCAACTCATTGCGCAGGATCCTTCTGTCGTCATTGCCCGGGGCCGCAGTCACCTCGGTCAAGATCGACGGGGTGTTGCACGAGTTCTCGACTATTCCCGGGGTTTATGAGGATGTGACAGATATCATCCTGAACCTCAAGAGTCTTCTCGTGAGGCTGCATACAGATGTGCCCAAGGTCATTCGGCTCATGGCCGAAGGTCCCGGTGATGTCGTGGCCGCTGATTTCGAGGCCGATGCAGAAATAGACATACTCAATCCCGAGCTGCACATTGCCACATTGGGCACAGTTGAGGCGGTGAATCAGGATACCGGAAAGACGGAAGAGCGAGGTGCAGTTCTGTCGCTTGAAGCCGTCGTGGAACCCGGCCGGGGTTATGTGTCTTCCGAGAAGAACAAGAGGCCTGAGCAACCCATAGGCGTGATACCAATGGACTCTATCTTCACTCCAGTGGAAAAGGTGAACTACACCGTGGAAAATGCTCGAGTCGGTGGAGTTACCGACTACGATAGGCTGGTTCTGGAGGTCTGGACTCACGGGACCATCACTCCGAAAGAGGCTGTCAGCATGGCGGCTTCGATGATGAATGAACACATGAAGCTGTTCATAAGCCTTTCTGAGCCTGAGGAAGAGGTTGAGCCGGAGGCTGAACCCGAAGAGGATTGCCGAGATCGGGCCCTTGAAATGGTAATCGAAGACTTGGACTTGTCGGTGCGGTCGTACAATTGCCTGAAGAGAGCGGGCATAAACACTGTCGACGAGTTAACCCACAAGACTGAAGAGGAAATGCTCAAAGTGAGAAATCTGGGACGCAAATCGCTTGAAGAGGTCAAGCAGAAGCTTGAATCATTGGGACTGTCGCTCCGACAGCCTGATGAGTAGTGTAAGGGAGGAGAGCGCAGATGAGCCGCAGAAAGCTCAGCCGTACAGCGGAGGAGCGGCGTGCTCTTTTCCGGGGCTCGGTGACGTCGCTGTTTTTACACGACAAGATAATCACCACGGAAGCGAAGGCAAAAGAGATACGCCCAGTTGCTGAAAGACTCATAACATGGGCAAAGGTTGGCGACCTTCATCACAGGCGTCTTGCAGCCAAGTATGTACTCGATCCTGTAGCGCTGCAAAGATTGTTTGATGAGATCGGGCCTGCGAACATTGATAGACCGGGCGGGTATACTCGCATTATAAAGCTTGGCCAAAGGCGTGGGGATGGAGCGCCGCTAGCCATTATTGAGCTGGTAGATATGCCGGGCAGCAGCGTAAGCGCGAAGCCGGCGAAAGCCAAGAAGTGATGTGTTATGAAACCCGTAGTGCGCGTCGAGAATGTGAGCTATGCCTATGATGGCGGAAGCCAAGGACAGGTAGAGGCGCTTCTCGACGTTAGCCTGGAGATTTGGCCTGGCGAGTTTGTGGCCATAATCGGACACAACGGATCAGGCAAGTCGACACTGGCTAAGCATATGAACGCCTTGCTCCTTCCAACACGTGGCGACGTCTACGTGCTCGGGATGAACACTCGCGACGAATCGTTGTTGTGGGATATACGTCAGACTGTTGGTATGGTGTTTCAGAACCCTGACAACCAGATAGTGGCGACCATCGTCGAAGAGGACGTGGCGTTTGGACCCGAGAACCTTGGAGTTCCGCCTGATGAAATGCGCCGGCGTGTAGATGAAGCGCTGGCGCTTGTGGACATGACTGGGTATGAGAAATCCGCCCCCCATATGCTTTCCGGAGGTCAGAAGCAGCGGGTGGCTATAGCAGGCGTGATTGCGATGAGACCCAGGTGCATTGTCCTTGACGAGCCCACTGCGATGCTGGATCCGGTGGGCCGAAGTGAAGTACTGCGTACAGTGCGCCATCTCGCTTCCAATGAGGGAATTGCGATTGTGCATATAACACACTTCATGAGCGAAGCTGTCTATGCAGATCGTGTTATCGTAATGGAAGAGGGGCGGGTTGCTCTCTCCGGGACGCCACGAGAGGTCTTCTCGCAGCCGGCCACATTGCGCAAGCTGGACTTGGATGTCCCACAAGTTACTGAACTCGCTGCCCAGCTGCGAGCGGCAGGTGTGGCGCTTCCAAGGTATCCGCTGACGGTTGAGGAAATGGCGGACGACATTGGAACTCTTTTGGGCAGGGGGCCGTGCAGCAGTGAGC
>DUWJ01000106.1 GCA_012842765.1 Bacillota bacterium
CACCATGTTCTCCGGAGCCGACATGAACTCTACAAGGAACCGGATAATCGCCGCAGCTGTGCTGGTATTTGGCATATCCAAAGTAGTCGTTCCCGTCGGTCCGTTCGAGTTCGAGGGAATGAGCCTGGCTACAATGACTGGTGCTATTCTCAACCTCGTCCTCCCCCAAGACAGGCCCGACGAGTAGATAGCTGCAACTTAGACCCAATATGACCGGAGGCATGTCATTCGATATGGTTCGGACGGCGCATGCAAATGGCATCGCGCCGTCCCCAGATATTCATACCTGAAAGAAAGCTGGCACAGTACAGGCCCGAGCAATGAGTCACCATGTCTCTGGATAACTCGTGATTAGTTTCTGCGCTATATCCAAATCGACCAATCTTTGCGAATGGCCGATTTGCCCATCAATGTCTTCCATGAAAACTACCCGCACTCAAAACAGAACCCGTCGCCCTTGCAGTCAGCGCACCTTCGGTTCCTGGTCCGGGCATAACCGAGCTAGAGCCTGAAGTAGTGGCATACATTAGGCGCAAGGGTTTTGGGATGCAGTTGTCAACAGCAACATGTTGCTTTCGAATATTCTAGGCCAGACAGGGATTGACGAGGTCTGATTTCTTTAGAGAAGGCGTGCAGCTTGCCCGATCTGCCATAAACTGTGCCGTATTCGCTAAAAACAGGATGGCAGACCATTCGCTTGCAGTCCATTCCGCTTTCATGTACACTTGTCCATGAACACGCTCAGCTGGACAGGAGGAGTAATGATTGAAAAGAGTCATTGCGCTCATTCTCGCGCTAGCAGCGCTGGTCGCCGTCTCATCGCCAGCCTTTGGAGCTGTTACCTTGGAAGTCGTATGGATGGGATGGCCAAAGAATCTCGTCGATAAGCAGCTTGAAGATTTCAGGCGGGCCAATCCCGACATTAGCCTTGATATTCAGCTGGTCCCGTTCAACCAGCTATTTCAGACGCTCGAAGTCCGCCTTGCATCTTCCCGCCCGCCAGATGTGTTCATCGTCGACGGACCAATGACCGCATCTTACGCAGAGCGAGGCTACCTAATGCCGCTCGACAGCCATTTGAGCTCCAAGGAGCTATCGGCATGGTTTCCCGCATCTGTCGAGGCATGCCGATACAGGGGAAAGCTCTACACTCTTCCCTACGCCACCTCTTCAGTGGGGCTATACTTCAACAAAGACATCTTCCGCGAGCATAATGTGAAGCTCCCCCCTGAAGATCCAGGCCACAGGCTTACCTGGGAGCAAGTAGTTGATATCGCCCGAAGGCTGACCATAGACACCGATGGCGACGGGCAGCCTGATATCTGGGGACTTATTATCGAACAATGCGACAGGCCATACCAGATCGTTCCACTCGCAGAATCGAAGGGGGGCCGCCCGCTCTCGCCAGATGGGACCATATCTACTGGCTACGTCAACTCTGCGGCCTTCGTGGAGGCTGCGTCCTTCTACTGGAGGCTCTTTAATGACTGGAAAGTGAGCCCTAAAGGAATCCTTCAGGCCCCCATCGCCCGGGAGTATTTCGGCAATGGCAAAGCAGCTATGATGCTCGGGGCAGAGTGGAATATAGCTCAACTGCGCCACTTCCCGAACTACGAATTTGGGCTCTCCCCCCACCCTTATTTTGCAGCAGGACGTGAAGTGACTCCAACAGGCGGGTGGCATGTGGGTATCAGCTCCAAAACATCGAAGAAAGACGCGGCCCTCAGATTTGCAAAATACATAACCGGTCACGATGCAGTCGCTACATGGGCGAAACTCTTCGGCAACGCGCCAGCCCGACGCGACGTATACCACAGCTTGAACGAGATGTTCTCTGATCTTATGTGGCAGGTGTTCATCTATGAGATGGAAAACACCGCGTCTCCCAGACCTGTAACCGCGGGTTATCTCGAGTACGAATCCGCTTTGAAAGAGGCTTTCAGCGCAATCCAGTACGGGGCAGACCCCGCGGCCACGATGAACAATGTCGCCAAGCAGATAGACAGAGAGCTGA
>DUWJ01000107.1 GCA_012842765.1 Bacillota bacterium
CAAGTACACATTGACCATCGGCCTGCTCAACTTCAGAAGCACCTACGCAGTGGCGTTCGACTGGGGACCGATGTTGGCCGGAACGATAATATCAGCCCTGCCGATCATCGTATTGTTCATCGTGTTCCAGAGCTACTTCGTAGAAGGGATCAGCTTCACGGGGATAAAGGGTTGAGCAAAGAGGCTGGTATCTTCATGTTCGGTTAGCAACTTAAGCACTATGGCTTCGGATAAACGGTCATGGCCGAGGTCTGGCGAGATGATTGCCAAGTCGATATCGCTGTTCCCGTCGGCACTTCCAAACGCGTAAGAACCAAATAAAATCGCCTGAGCTACCTTTATGTTGTGTTGCCCAAAAACCTCCACATACTTCTATACCACGGTTTCAACTGGTTCTCTATCCATTCGGTCAACGTTGATCATAGCCGCCTCGTCTGCCAGCCGGACAAGATCATGCTTCCTGGGAGACACTTCACTGAACCTACGCCTTGATCGTCTTCTCAACAGCCTTCTGACAGATAGATACTGCATACACGTATTTTCCTTATCAAAAAGAATGCTGGCCGTGGATTGATCTTCTCATGCAATCTCAAGTCATTCGTGAACGGCAGTATCCGTATGATCTGCTCCTCCCTCCTTGCCCTACTATTTCGCACGGCCATGATCATTCGAAGTTTCAGTTGTATATATGTTGCGAAGGGTTCCTTGCCGAAGGCAGAGAGATCTTGCAAAAGTCTCCGTGGTCAACCAACCCAACATCCGCAACCGGTGAGTTAGGCATTGTTTTTGAAAATGCAAAAGTTGGGATAGCATAGACTTGTCTGCCTTCGCTCAACTGACGTTCAGTCGAGGACAAATTCGGTGCTCTGTCCCGGTGCGATCCGCTTCCTCTGTCCGACGCATTCAATGATCACCGACCCGCCTCCGTCTGCCTCGGCATCCTGCGTCTCATTGGCGAAAGCGGCGCGATAGGGAGTAATGACCGCCCGTAGGTGCCTGCCCCGGCACGCCAGCGGAATCTCCAACCTGTCCCAAGTCTTCGGGAGACGCGGATTGATGGATATGACCGGGTCAGCCTCTTTCCCGCGCCCACAACAGGACCCATCCTGGCTAGCTGGATCCAGCAACTGTATCCCCGCAAACCCGCGCACTACTGCCTGCCATATTCCCCCAAGGTTCGCAGCATGTATCCCATCCTCAAGGTTTCGCTTCTCATCCTCAAGCTCAATGGAGATGCACCGCTCGAAGTAGGCATATGCCTCCTCAGGCAAGCCCAGATGCGACGCAAACGTCGAATGGACGGACGCGCTGAGCGACGACAGGTGAGTGGTTCGCGGTTCGTAGTAGTCCCAGTTTGCCTTCCAAATATCCTCACCGAACAGGCCCGGCAAGAGGCGACCCAGCATTACCACATCAGCCTGTTTGATCAGCTTGCTCCCTATAAGCCTTTCGCGCCCAAAGTTCTCTTCCACGGACTTTCCAGAATCCTCAGCAATTGCCTTCAGTTCCGCTAAGTCCACGTCCTCAAGACCATGATATCCTTCAGACTGCTCTATCACTCCTGAAACCGGATCCGGCAATGGAAGGTAAAGAAGGTTGGTCACTCTCCTCATCTCGTCCAGTTCGGCCTCGCTAATGCCGAGTCGGCGAAGTAGCGCTTCCCACTTTATCGGAAAATCCTCGGCAAGCCGGAAAGCTGCAAGCAATGTCCATCTAGCCATGTAATTGGTGAAGGCGTTGTTGTTAACGTGCTCATGGAATTCGTCCGGGCCGATCACACCTAGTATCTCGTATCTGCTTTTCTCCTCATTCCACTGGGCGCGGCTCGCCCAGAACCGAGCGGCCTCCACAATCATCTCCATCCCGTGCTCCTTCATGAAACCCCGATCCCCGGTCCATCGACAGTAATTCCATACCGCATATGCCACATCCGCGGTGATATGGTCCTCCAGTTCTCCGCACCAAATCCGAACTCTCTCCCCTGTCCCCGGATGTGGGGCTGACCACTTCGGGGTAGTCTCATCGCCGGAATCTGCGCTTTCCCAGGCGTACATGGCCCCTCGATACCCTTTCTCCCGAGCTTTTCGCCGGGCCCCGGGCAGTGTGTGATACCTGTACATTAGAAGCCGGCGGGCCACATCGGGAAATTGGGCTACATAGAACGGAAGAATGAAGATCTCTGTATCCCAGAAGACGTGGCCCTTGTAGCCTTCGCCATGGATCCCTTTGGCGGCAATGCTCACCCTGTCATCGCTCTGAGGCCCCATCGACGCCAGGTGATACACGGCAAACCTCACAGCCATCTGGTCCCGATCCGGTCCGTCCACACGGATATCACAGCGTTCCCACTGTCTGCGCCATTCCTCCAGATGCTCTAGTCTGCACCCCGAAAACCCGCGGGATGCAGCTTCCTCCGCACTCGCCTGCGCTGCCGTCCTCAACTGATCCATCGCAGGCGGCGCTTTGCAGGCACGCCACGCCACATCCCGTGAGGTATGCACAGCTACAAACTTGCAAATTTCGATGGAATCACCTTTTGCTAGCCGAACCTCAAAATCGTGGCCAGCGGCGGACTCACCTGAGAAAGGCCGGGGATAAACGGGGGTTCCAAGCGCCTCATCGGGCTCACCACGGGCTTTGCCCGGAGCCTCAACGAAGCTTGCTTGCTGGGCGCAAGCCATGGCTATGCCTGCTTGCGACTCCATAGTCACCGTGCATACCTCCGCCGTTCCATCGCCCCGGGCCTCAACTGAATCTACCTTCAGGTGAACCGCGCCTGAATTGGATACATTTCCGTCCAGGCGGGATCGGAGCAATACCCTCCCCGACCCCCGCTCCATGGTCACGGAGAGCCTCGCACAGAGCAAGTGCTCATCCACGGAGGATACAAAGCGTTCACTCTCTACCCTCACTACCCGTCCAGCGCCATCGCTCCATCTGTAAAAACGGCGCAGGAGCCCGCCGCGCATATCCAGTTCCCGGCGGTAATCCCTGACCCCTTCGTTCCCGACCCTCTCGCCGTCCACTACAATCTCCACGGGCAGAGGATCCTGAATCACGACAAGTTCCGTCACATCGTACGGTCCCGAAGACTTGTCGAAGACCCCTGCGACAAACGATCCCGCGTTACCCCGATACAGACCGTCTTCATGGGCACCCCTCACACTTAGATAACCGTTGGTCAATGCAAACAGCGTCTCATACGATGCAGCAGTCTCGGCATCGCAGCATGTCTCGTAAGCGACCCAATTGTCCTCTGCAGGCAGAAGCAGCAGGCTGTCTGTGAGTCTATCTCGACCAAACATGTTCTCCTCATCGTCCCTCCACATCTCGATCTGGGCCTCGAGTATCTTCGCGAACGACTCGATCCCGCCTCCCATGTGACAGACGGCAGGCGGAACGCCCTCCGGCTCCTGTCCCACGCTGATGAAACTCGCCGATTCTGTTTGGGGGGTAATCATCTTCGAATCGCTGCCGGCGCATCCGCCGATTGATCCGAATTCGTCTCCTATGAAAAGAATCTCCGACACCTCTATGCCATGCGTCTTTGCGACCTCTTCGACCAGGTAATCTACGGAATCAGCCTTGTCTGTGAGCCCAAGCTCGACATGTTTCACATCACTCGTTATCCTGCCATCGAGCCCAACCTCTTCAGAGCAACGGCCCACCAGGTCTATCACCGACTCGATTCCCTCAAGGCCTGCAATCCTCAAGCGCCCCTGGGTTTCATCGAGAAGCTCCCCAATCCGCTCCTTCGGAGGGTCTTCCCATTCGGGAAAGGGCATTATGTCAAGCTTGCGCCTGTTCATCCTGTCGGAGACAATCCGTGTTGCAAGGCCGTACTGCTCTCTCAAAACACGCTGCGCCATGGTGACCGCCTGGTCCATCATTGTATTCTCCGCACACGTTGCCTCCCGGGCCCACAGCCTAACAGGGCGTCCCTCAGAATCAAAGCCGTATACCTCTGCTCCTCTGTTCACGCACGCCAGCAGATTCGTCTTCACCTTCGGATTAAGAAGGGAAAAGAACTGCCTGTTAAGGTTGACGAAATTTGTTCCTGTGACGGCAGCCAACCACACGCCCCTGCCAAGCAAGGCCTCTGTTCTCCATATGAGATGATCGACAGGGCCCCGCCGGGAGGTGACCGCTGTTCCGTCCCAATCGAAAACGAGCATCTTGTACCGGCGTGACATCGCATGATGAAAGTCAGGATTTCTCATTGGGACCCCCTACATCTACTTAATCGTAAAAGTTACATTGTATGCAGGCTTTACAGGAGAGATATTCGTCATCGCAATACGCATATCCTCCATTATTCGGTCAGATTCCTTTAACGTTTAAGCGATGAGTCCTCCCGCCCTACTGCGTTTCCTGCCCATCCCCCATAGCAGACTCGGCGATGTTTCAGGCAGTTGCAGATGACTTGGGAAGACATGCCGGCAGGAGTCTCGGGCAATCCGGAGAACTTGCAAGTTAAGGGAAGGGGGAGCGAATCATGGACCCGAAGTGGCTGAAATGGGGCCTTCGACTTCAGGCGGTCGCACAGAACGGGCTCTCTTATGCACATGGCCCTTACGATATCGAAAGATACGAGCTTATCAGATCCATCGCCACAGAGATGATGAGTGAGCAAGCCCATGCCGATCCCGAGATAGTCCGGGATATCTACACATTGGAAACCGGGTATGCCACCCCGAAAATCGATGTGCGGGGAGCCATATTCGCAGATAGCTCAATTCTCCTAGTGAAAGAAAAGGCCGATGGGTGCTGGACTCTTCCTGGAGGATGGGCAGAAATAGGCGAGTCTCCGAGCGAAGCCGTGGAACGCGAAGTATTCGAGGAATCAGGTTACAGAGTACTGGCATCGAGGCTTCTGGCCTTATATGATCGGGGGAAGCACCCGCATCCGCCAGCGCCTTATCACATCTACAAGCTCTTTTTCGAATGTGAAATAATCGGGGAGCCCTCTACGCCTTCCCCCGATGGCATAGAGACTGATGCAGTGGAGTTCTTTCCATCAGGTCGCATTCCCAATCTCTCCATACCGCGCGTGACTCCAGACGAAATCCGCCGCCTTTTTCAGCTTCACGCTGACCCCCAAGCGCCCACGGATTTCGATTGAGGCCGTTGCATCAGAACGTTGCCTCCCTGGCGGGTGGAACCCCAAGACATCCTCGAGCAAGCGAACAGCTCCGAATTTCCCCCTTGCTCTCATATATGCGATAATAGGGGAGTAGCCCATCTAACAAAACTCATTACACTCGGAAAGGAGATTGCCCAGTGTCTACTCCGCTCCAAGAAGCCATCGCAGAAGTTGTAGCAGCAGTAGCGCCTCTCACTATCGCAGTGGCCGTACTGAGCATCATCTTCTTGGGCTTCTCATGGACTAACCTTATACAGCTCCTTATCGGCGCATTTTTCACTACAGTAGGGCTTTTTCTGTTCCTGCGGGGCACACGAATCGCGCTGTTGCCAATGGGCGAGATGATCGGCGCCTACCTGCCTCGCCATGGCTCAATGGCGCTGCTGGTGGCCACGTCCTTTATCTTTACATTCAGTGTCACCATTGCAGATCCTTCGGTGCACGTGCTTGTGTCGCAGGTTGCGTCCTTCCCGGACGCGGGCATCAATTCCGACTTTCTGGCGATTTTCATCTCCGCAGGTATGGGCCTGCTGGTAACTGTCGCCATACTCCGGATAGTTCTGAACGTTCCTATAAAATACATTTTCCTAGGGGCCTATTCTACAGCGATAATTCTGTCCTTCTTCACCAAACCCGAATTGGTACCGTTCTTCTTTGACTCGGGCAGCGTATCGACTGGCCCGATGGCAGTACCATGCATCATATCGCTGGGACTGGGCACCGCATCAGTTCTTCAGCGCAAGCAATCGCTGGCGGACGGATTCGGACTCGTCGGTTTGGCTACTTTAGGGCCAATCCTGGTCCTCATGATCTGGGGGGTGTTCATCTGATGGGCGAGATCATCGTCTTTCAGGGCTTCCCCGCAGTCATGGCGGAAGTAGGCATGACCCTGATTCCCCTGGCAATTCTATTCTTCATATTCCAAACCTTCTTTTTGAAGCTGCCGCGCACGTTCATGCGCAAAGTTGTCGTGGGAATGATATCGACGTTCATCGGGCTCTCCATTTTCCTGCAGGGAGTGAACATAGCATTCCTTCCTATCGGAAAAATGCTGGGCGCGAAAATAGGCGGGCTGTCCAATCCTATTTACGCTCTTCCTGTGGGATTCATCTTAGGGCTTCTGGTGGTTCTCGCGGAACCGTCAGCCCGGGTGCTCAGCGGTGAAGTGGAAAAGGCCTCGGCAGGGTCTATACGCGAATCGGTCCTTCTCCGCACAATGGCCAGCGGAGTTGCTGTGCTGGTGGGACTGGGCTACTATTTTATCGCCCGCGGCATCGCACTGACATGGATAATCATACCCGGTTACATTATAGCTCTCATTCTGCTCAAATGGGTTGATCCGGCCTTTGCCGCTATCGCCTTTGACTCAGGCGCCGTGGCCACAGGGCCGTTGACAGTCACCTTCCTTATGTCGCTCGGCCTGGGAATCGCCGCCGAAAAACTGGGAGGGCCCACCATGAATGCAGGCTTTGGTCTCGTATGCTTGATCGCTCTCGCTTCCACGCTCGCCGTGGAGGGCATGAGCTTCATCTTTAAGAGGAACTCGAAAAAAGAAGACGGGAGGAAATGCGCGTGTCAGAAGAATACGACCTCATCGTAACGATAATCAATAAAGGTTGGGCGGACGAAGTTGTTGAGGCGTCTCGGCGCGCAGGCGCCGAAGGCGGCACTATCCTCTACGGACGGGGCACCGGGGTGCATGAACAGAAGACCTTCTTCGGGATTCTGATTGAGCCCGAAAAAGAGGTGGTTTTGACCCTCATCCCGCGTAGCCGCACTGATGCAGTGATGGAAGCAGTCGTCGCTGCCGGACAACTGGAAAAACCGGGGACTGGAATTGCATTCGTGCTGGATGCCAGCAAAGTCGCTGGAATCGTCCACAGGAAGGATGCAGAATAGCACCAGCCGGCGCCCTACATGATCTATCTGTCAGGCTGAACGGCAACGATGCTCCCTGCGAGGGGGTTTACGGGGCCCCAAGCCCCAACCCGGAAAGGAGGCACTGACAGATGCCTGAACATGCGCCGAAAGGGCACTGCCCGGGCAATTGCGTTTCCCATCC
>DUWJ01000108.1 GCA_012842765.1 Bacillota bacterium
AGTCTCTCAGCCAGCATTGTCCTTCTTTTTAGCAGGGATGCATTCTTTATGCCGATTGCAAGCGCCCTCTTGGTTCCTATCATAACCACAGCTTCCTTCGCTCTGGTGACCGCAGTATAGATGAGATTCCGTTGCAGCATAACGTAGTGCTGAGTGGTGACAGGAATGACCACCGCCGTATACTCACTCCCCTGACTTTTGTGCACTGACACGCAGTAGGAAAGGACTAGTTCGTCCAGGTCATCTTGGAGATACGTGACATTACGGTCGCCTTCAGCTTCAGGATATCTGACTACAACCTCGCCTTCCTCCGGATCGATCCACACGATCCGGCCCATATCACCGTTATACACCCTTCGCTCATAGTTGTTGCGAATCTGCATTACCTTGTCACCACGCCTGAAAACCGTAGCCCCGTATCTTAGCTCGGATACCCCTTGCCTCGCAGGGTTCAGAGCATCTCGCAGGAGTACATTTAGATTGTCGACGCCGGTGACGCTTCTCCGCATAGGCGAGAGAACCTGAATGTCATCAACAGGGTTACACTTGAGATGCCTGGGAAGCCTCGATTTAACCGTATCAACGACGGCCTGAGCCACCTCTTCAGGATCTTCCTCGTCCACAAAGAAGAAGTCCCGTGCGCCCCTGAGGTGGGGAAATTCGCCCCGGTTTATTCGGTGCGCATTTGAAACGATCATGCTTCCTGGAGCTTGCCTGAAAACCTCATCCAAGACGACGACCTCCACCACGCCGGAGGCAATGATGTCTCGCAACACGTTTCCAGGGCCCACAGATGGAAGCTGATCGACATCGCCAACGAGAATCAGCCTAGTTCCAGGTTTAACAGCCTTCAGCATGTTGTTCATGAGAAGAATATCCACCATAGACATTTCATCCACAATCAGCACATCACACTCGAGCGGGCTCGATACCCCCCGTGCAAAACGCCATCCCTCCTCGCCGGGTTCAAACTCCAAAAGCCTATGTATAGTCTTCGCCTGTCTCCCGCTCGCTTCCGAAAGCCTCTTCGCAGCCCTTCCAGTAGGCGCCGCCAGCATCACACGGAGTCCCCTACCTTCGAAAAGGTCAATCATCAGCTTTAGGGTAGTAGTCTTTCCGGTTCCAGGGCCCCCGGTAAGAACCATGACTCCACATTGAAAAGCCCGGACTATTGCCTGCTTTTGCTGTGCTCCAAGGGTTAATCCCGCCTCAGCCTGAGCCCGACCGAGTTCTTCATCGGATAGCGCATCTAACTGCCACATCCTGCCATGATTCAGTTCCCAAAGGCGTTTCGCAACACCACGCTCAGAATGATAGAATGGGCCCAGCCATACCGACGATTCGCGCTCGCAGAATACCTCGCCCGATTCCTCCAGGGCCCCAAGGCCCTGCTTAACCAAGTCCTCCGAAACGTCCAGCTCGGCTGCGACCTCACGTATAACATCCTCCGCCACCGAGTAGCAATGGCCATCATCTGACGCCTTGGCCAGCCAGTACTTGATTCCCGAGTTGACGCGGTATGGTGAATCCTTGTCGACCCCGACCTCCCTCGCTATCTTATCGGCGGTCTTAAAACCTATCCCGTAAATGTCATCGGCAAGTTGATAAGGGTTTCTACTAACAATCGCTACAGCATCGTCTCCGTAACGCTTGTAAATCTTCGCAGCATACGTGGGGCTCACCCCGTGCGACTGTAGGAAGACCATCACTTTCTCAATAGACTTATGCTCTTCCACGGCTTTCACAATCTGCGCTGCACGTTTCGGGCCAATACCCGGCACTTTCAACAGGGCGTCAGGACAGGACTGGATGACTTCTAACGTCTCCATGGCAAAATGCTCTACGATTCTCTTCGCGGTTACAGGTCCTATGCCGGGGATCAACCCGGAGCCAAGATATTTCTCTATCCCCTCAACAGTAGCCGGCGCAACTACTTCCATCTTCGCGACTCGGAACTGGCGCCCGTATGACCTGTGAACAACCCAGTCTCCAGTCAACTTCACAGCTTGGCCAGGCGTGGCTGAGCTGAATGGACCGACGGCCGTCATGATTCCGCTATCCGTGCTAATGCGGGCCACAGTATAAAGAGTATCCTCGTCGCGGAAGGTCACCCTGTCGATGATTCCCTCTACAAGATCCAGCTTCGTTCACCTCACCACGGTGCCAATACCACGACTGGGGAGCGCTCATGCCCCCCAGTCGTGACCGAATATTGCAGGCGCATGCCTTACATGCGCTTACGCACCTCTTCAACCATGTCCAACGCCTCCCAAGGCAGATCGAGGTCGGGCCTTCCGAAGTGGCCATATACGGAAACCTGCCTGTATATAGGGCGACGCAGATCGAATTTGCGTATTATCGCCTCAGGTCGAAGGTCAAAGACCTCACGCACTATCCTGGTTATCCGTTCATCTGGGATAGCGCCCGTTCCATAAGTGTCGACCGAAATCGATACAGGGCGGGCGACTCCTATCGCATAGGCAATCTGAACCTCACATTTGTCGGCCACACCCGCGGCAACGAGGTTCTTTGCCACATGCCTCGCGGCATAAGCTGCAGACCTGTCCACCTTGGTGGGGTCCTTGCCTGACAGAGCGCCTCCCCCATGCCTTGCCATGCC
>DUWJ01000109.1 GCA_012842765.1 Bacillota bacterium
GAAAGAGCTCGACATCGTAACCGAGATCGGCCATGTGTTCGGCAATGTACTTCATCAGAGTCGACTTTCCGACTCCGGGGCCTCCTTTTAGGACTATGGTTCTGGTAGCATCTTGTCCTATTATGTTGTCATAGAAGGAGCAAAAACCGCCGGACGTATTGCCTCCGGCAAACATGCGTCTCACCTGGGCTACAGTGGCCATAATCTGATTCCCTCCAATAACCAGGTCACACTTAGCCTATGCCAAATCGGGTCCATGTGTACGGCACAACTAAGAAAACCCGGAGAGCCGACCGAATGTACCGGCGAGGAGGAGAATGGCGTGAAAATCGACTGACCAGGGTCCTTCTCCAGCTGAACACCACAGGATTGCCAGCCTGTCTTGTTGATCCATCGGGGCTTGGCGGAAGCGCAAAAACGGGCGTTGCTATTGGCACAGCCCTTCTGCCACTCGCCGGCATATTTCTGGTTCCTGCCAGGGCCCCTGACGCCCAGCGAGTTGCAGATACAGGCGGCAACCTTATGCACAAAGCGTTTGTTGTCATGCAAAGAGACCTCAACCCTGAGAAACTCAACCTCAAAATGGACATAGATTCGGGAAGCATGAAGATCATGGCTGGACACGGCAGGAACATGCTTGCCGCCAAGGCCGGTTATTGGTTGCCAGCGAATAGACCGTCGCGCCGTGAAAATATGAACACGAAATCGCCGTAGGTGAGCCCGTTCTGACTGCTTTTTTCGACATCCAGGTTGGCATCGGCACCGGCGATGCAATCATTGAAGGACTTGACGCGCGCGACGTTGAAGTTCGAGTCATAAGTGGAAAGTTCGTGTTCTCCTTTACCGCGCAGGGCTTGAGACAACTCGCGGGCTTTTGACCAAAAGAGGCCGATATCTCCTGGTTAGGCAATTCGGGAATAGATAGATAGAATGCCGGGAAAAAGTGGGATCCGGTACAGCTCGCGCAGACTTTTCAGGAAATCCCGATGCAGCTGATATCGCGGTCGACCCTGTGGCCCCTGCGAAACCCGGGCGAAACATTGAATCCCGGATCGGCCTGGGAAGAGATGGACGCGGGCATGACACGGAGTTCGGTACGGGGCGAAGATGGGTTTCCGCAAACTACGAAACTGCGCCCCGTGTGATACACGTGGTTTTCACGATCGGAACCGGCAGAATAGAGGTGGAACATGACCGTTGAGACGTAGAGGAAGTCGTTGTCATATAGGCCCCCTCAGGTGGCTTGTTTCAGCGATTGCTTTGCTAGCAGCAATGATGCTGATCCCGCTGGGCGTTGTCGCGGGCAGCCCTGCCCGGGAGAGGGCGAGCGCTGTTTTGGCGGGAATGCATGTGCAGAAGCTTTCGCTCGAGATCGGTCCGAGGCCAACCGGTACGATGAGGGAGACCGCAGCCGCGGACTATGTTGCAGATACATTGGAAGGGTATGGGTACACCGTGACAAGAGTCCCATTTTCACGCGAGACTGCGGACGGGGTTTCAGTATCTGAAAACGTCATAGCCGTTGCACCTTCGGCCAAGCCTGATTCGAAGCTGATCCTGATCGGAGCATCACTTGACACTTATGGAATGGATTCAACCGGTGCCGACCATAACGGTTCTGGACTCGCCGCCATGCTGGAGTCGGCAAGGCTCCTATCTGGCCGGCTGACTGGCCGCTCGCAAGTTGCTTTTGTGGCATTCGGATCCAACGAGATGGGGCGGGCCGGGTCGAAGGCATTTACCGAAGGCACAGCCGCCGGCCCCATCGATCCCCGCAACGTTGCGATCATGATCAACATAGATGCAGTAGGCCGTGGAGATTCGGTGCGCCTTATACCATGGGGAGGGCCCCGGGCGTTAGCCCCCAAGGCATTTGAGCGGCTGGTGGATGCCGTGGCCGATTCCACTGGAAAACCGGTAGGGTTCGACACGACCATAGCCATGATGCCGCAGGTGCACACTGACCACTCGCCTTTCCTGGTGGCCGGCGTTCCGGCTGTAACCATTACCACTGCGCGTTCGCTCCCGTATTACTCAGGCAATTCACTCGACCCATACTTGGATGTTGCTGCTGAAGTGAGCGGTGCGAGAGTGGCCATGGCTGCAGATGCTGTAGTGGCTGCTGCAGATTGGGCAGCCTCCGCCTACAGAATTGGGAAGCCCACTGGGACCTATATCTCCCTAAGAGTATTCGGGGATATTATCTCAGTCTCCTACATAACCAGTGTGATCGTGGCGGCTGCAGCAGTCGTGATTGGGATTGCTTGCATCGCATATAGCAACAGCATGCTATATGATGAGCTTTCCAGAGTAAGATCTGCCGGGACAGTCAAGGCCGTGGGAATGGCGCTGGCGGTTTATGCGGTAATGACTGTGGTTCTTTGGACCGCCTTTCTTCCGTCTGTCGTGGTTGAAGCAGTGCGAGGCGTCGAGCGGCCGTGGACCGCATATCCCGCTCCCTACATTCTCGCTGGCGCAGTGTGGGCACTCTTCTTCGCAATTCTCATACTATCCCTTACAGGTACTGGTGTACGAGAGCCTCTTCGCGCCCCGATGCTTCGCCTTGCCATGATTATACAGACAGCCCTGGTCTGCCTTTCCGTGCCTATCCTACGGGCCGGGTCTTTCCCGTTCTCTCTCGGGCTCATCTTTACGTCGCTTGCTCTCTTGTTTCCGGAAGGAACGGCAAGGAAGATCTTTGCTTGCCTTGCTCCGGTGCCCGTAGTGTGGCTTGGGTGCAAGGCCGTTGTTGGCGTGGGAAACCGGATTATTGCGGACCTCTTGTTGGTTCCCATATTCCTCTGCCTCCTCGTTGCGGCGCTTGCGCTGCCATATGCAATCGCCATACTCGTCCTGGCAACGGAACCGAGGGGAAGGAGAAGGACCTTCTATTCTCCTGGCAACCTGTTCTACGACATTGCCCCCGGCACGAAGCTGCGAGAATACAGAGTTGTTCCAGGTTCAGTTCCAGAAAGCAGGAAGAGGAGGCCCTCCGCTCGCAAGACTTTCATGTGGATTCTGGGTGTGTTGGCTTTGATATTGACCGCCAGCCTGTTTTTGTACCCCAGCTATAATTCGAGAAGGCCCCAGCCAGTATTGGTTACGCATGTAGTGGACGGACTTGGAGGGCATAGCCTAGTATTTGAAAGCAATGACAACATCAAGGGGATATCTGTCGTTTCCCGCTCTGGAGAGAGAGGCCCCGAAAAGATAGACGCGAGATCCACCTCGCATCTGATACCATATTCATTCAGTGCTCCGCGGCTGAGCCTCGTTGCAGAGATGGACGGTCCCGCGCTCCGGGTTAGGCTGTTATCGAGTGCCCCTATCCGTTCCGTTAAGATATGCATTGTAGGTCCTCAAGGGATGGCGGTACTCTCCAGCAACCGCCGCTGTCTTATTGAAGAAGATGGCGATATGGTGCGAATCAGCACCGTGTTATCGGGAGAAGAGCCGATCGAAGCCCAGTTCCAATTGGCGTTTCCGCCCGACGCACCGCTCTCAGTGGAAGCGACAGGATCGTTCTGGGAGAACCCTGCTCCAATTATAATATCTGGAGATGGTAAGAGGTTTTATGAAACAAATCAGTTTGTAGTTGCTACGCCCCTAACCGCAAAATAGGATACAGTTGACATCTAAAGGGACCTATGGTAATCTGTTGATGCAATAACTTATACTGGAGGTGACGATGTGGTTGCGGCACAGCCGGAGCGTGACGAGTTGCTCAATGGCAAGCGTCTTGCCTGCATCGTGCTGGAATGTGTGGACTCAATACCTCAGCCTGTCGGACGCACCAAGATAGCTCTCTTGTTAAAGGGGTCTAGATCACAACAGATTCGCACAATCGACATTAGACAGGTCAGGCATTTTGGTGCCTTGGGCCATCTTACAATCGCCCAGATCCAAGGGATAATCGAGCAGCTTCTTTCAGAGGGATACCTCGGATCATCCTATGGGAAACGACCGGTGATCCATGTTACGTCGTTGGGACGTACAACAATGATCACAGGCGATATGCCCGAGGTCACCATCCCTGACGAGCTCAAACTCTATGTAGCACGGGAACGATGTCGCAAATGCCCTCATAATCCCTATATCACTGACTGCCCGGGTGCAGGCCCTAACACACCCAATGACATACCTCCTCCGTTCTAGCTAGACTTCGCTTGGCGTAAGAATTAAGGCAGTCAACTTGGGCTGATCGGGGGCGCTGGGCCAAATTGCTCACTCATAGAGCCTTCAAGGTTTTAACATCATTTGTTATCGGGGTGGTCATCGGAGTCTGTCTGCGCACAGCCTGTCCCGTTGAGGCGCCCGCACTGTCGCCCCCATACCTCAGCCCACCTGGGCGTCCCGAACTCATCTACCACCGCGCTTTCCGCGAAGGACCTGCGGTGAGCGCCCGAGCCGCCATACTAGTCGAAGCCTCCACCGGGATCGTGCTCTATGCCAAAAACGAACATGAACAAAGAGAACAGGCGAGCATAACCAAGGCCATGACAGCCATAGTCGCCATTGAACGGGGCGATCTGGCTGATATCGTGCGCGTATCACCGAATGCAGCCAAGGTTCCCGGATCGACACTCAACCTTGTCCCTGGGCAAGATTACAAGCTTGAGGAATTACTCCGCGCTACCATGCTGAGGTCAGGAAATGACGGCGCAACGGCTGTGGCGGAGCATGTAGGTGGATCGGTAGAAGATTTCGTGACGTTGATGAATGCCCGCGCAGCAAGCATGGGCTTGAAGAACACCCATTTCGCCAACCCGCACGGACTATCCGCTCCTGGACACTATTCCACAGCGTACGACATAGCCCTCATGTGCATGTGGGGGTTGAGGCTTCCCAAATTCGCCGACATTGTGGGATGCCCTGAACTTTGGACATCTTCTGTGGAAAGCGGGAGGGCGAAAGTAGTATACAACACCAACAGGCTTCTTTGGGGTTTTTCTGGCGCCGATGGGATCAAGACGGGAACCACTTCCAAAGCAGGACATTGCTTGGCAGCCTCTGCGACCCGGGATGGGTTGCAGTTCATAGCCGTTGTTCTTCGCTCCAATGCCAGATTCAAAGATGCGGCAAACCTGTTGGAATACGGTTTCTCCACGTTCACGCGGATAAGGGCGGCTGAAGCCGGAGTGGCTGTGGGCGATGTTCTCGTCCGCCGTGGACTGGATCGTTCTGTGGAGGTTGCAACTGCGAAGGATGTCGATGTAGTGGTCCGCGTTGACGAGGTGCCGGGAATATCCGTGGAAATAAGGGTGCCCGAATCGCCGGAAGCGCCAGTATGCCCAGGGGATCGCGTAGGGTGGCTCGACGTGCTATACCAAGGTGACCTCATTGCCCGCCAGCAACTGTATGCTATGAAGGCTGTCGACCGCAGGCCTATATGGGCACGTTGATGTCTGCCAAACTGCGGGGCGCAAGCGGCTTCCGGTCAAAGACCTGCATGCTGTGGCTCACATTCCTCATGGATACTGTAAGGCGTTATTCCACATGTTGAGTACGATGTTGCAAGGTCTATTCTGGGCTTAACGCAATCACGAGCGTCCAAGACTACGCGTTCCGTGTGGCGCAGATGGCTTGTTGGCAGTTTACAGCTCTGTGCCGCCCAATTTGACGGTGACTTCAGTCATCTCAATGTGCATAAGAGCGCGAATTGGTCCCGCAACGGTCTGCGACAATATGTCCAAGTAGCTTTGAAAGAGTAGCTGAACCCTTTCAAACGCCTATCGCGTGGATACCGCACAGGGAAAGTTGCCCGATGGGAATGTGTATAAAGCTCAGTTCGAGGTTGCTTTGGGTTTTGCCTGCACACGTATGGGCTTTTGGGGAAAGCTCGGAAAGAGCCTGTTGGCACGCATTGAACTGGCTTCTGCGAGCGAGGGCCTGTTTACGCATTGAACATATCCACGAAAATCCCCGCTGGTTCGCCTCAATGGGATGTGACTCAAAGTTGATCAGGTTCGTTGCCAACCTCTACTTCTCCCCATACACTTCTTGTCTGAGCCTTCCGGTGGCTGTTGAATCTCGATTGCTATCCGGCGTAAGGGCTTCAATTGCTCCGGAAATCCTTCTGGAAACATGCCTGAGCAATCAGAAGCAGCATTGTGTCCGGATTTCAGATTCAAACCGCAGTCGGAATCGTGCAGAGACTTGTCGAGACCTACTCAAGTCATGCTAATGCGTATAAGAATGCGTTGGGGACAAGGATTTTGGCATGGAAGTGAAGGAGGATTGCCGGAATCACCCCGGGCGACCCAGGCAGTTTGCTCCGCACATATACCTCGGCACCAGCCTGGCATTTTCGGCCTTTGCCAACCGCAAAACGGGACAGCGCGTAAGGGTTTAGATTCGGTGCCCCCTCGACGAGGAAAGGATGTACGGTTATAATGGGAACATACACATCTCAATCTTTCACGCGGGAGTAGATTGGTCCTGGTGGGCCTCCTGGACTTCAAATCCAGTGGCGGGCAGCTAACCTGGCCGCGGTGGGTTCGATTCCCACGTACTCCCGCCATTTTCATGCCCAATGCGCCCCACTAGCTGATCCCCGCGGTCCTCGATGCGCGTCCGTGGCACACCGGCCTATTTGCCCGAGAGATGGACAGACTGGCGCGGGTAAACTAGAGTAGGGTATGGGTTCAAGTTCGTTTTGCGAGGAGTGACAGAAGGTGACAGAGACTGATCGCATCAGACTTACCACAATGTCAACAAAAGCCGGCTGAGCTGCCAAGATAGGTCCGGGTGACCTACAGATGGCTGTTAGAGGGCTCGTTGTCCGCAAGGATCCGCTGCTTATCGCGGGGTTCGACGGATCGGAAGATGCCGGCGTCTACAAGCTGACTTCCGACATAGCCATCATCCAGACTGTCGACTTCTTCACCCCGATAGTGGATGATCCGTATGAATTTGGTCAAATAGCGGCTGCCAATTCTCTCTCTGACGTGTATGCCATGGGAGGCGTCCCCATAGTCGCTATGAACGTTGTATGTTATCCTTGCTCGCTTGGGATGGAGGTTCTTCGAGACATCCTCCGGGGCGGAGCGGACAAAGTATACGAGTCCGGCGCGGTGCTGGTTGGGGGCCACTCCGTGGATGACAAGGAGCCCAAGTATGGCCTTTCAGTGACGGGAACGGTCCACCCCGACAAGGTGGTGCTCAACAAGGGGGCGCGCCCTGGAGATGTCCTTGTCCTTACGAAGCCTTTGGGTACAGGCGTGATTTCCACCGCCCTCAAAGGCGAGATGGTGGACCCTCATGTAGAGCGTTACGCCTATACTGTGATGTCCACGCTCAATGCCAGCGCGTCCGCTGTCATGCAGGAGATCGGTGTCCATGCGTGCACCGACATTACGGGCTTCGGCTTTCTAGGCCATCTTGCGGAGATGGCAGATGCGTCAGACGTGTCATTCACTGTCTATGCCGATGCCGTCCCGGTTATTGACGGCGCACTTGACTACATAGATATGGGACTCGCCCCTGCAGGCCTTCACCGCAATTGGGAGCATGTTGGGCCCGTAGTGGAGGTGGGGGGCAATGTTGACCGGAATATCGTTGATGCGATGTGCGATCCGCAGACATCAGGCGGGCTCCTCATCGCCCTGGCGTCTGACAAAGCAGATGAGCTTGTGCGCCGATTAAAGGACGCGGGCGCCTTGGCGGCCGCGATAGTTGGAGAAGCGTGCCGGCGGGGTCCGGAGGGCCCAACGATAACGGTGGTCTCCTGACCCGCCGAGATACTCTGTGAACGGCAGGTGCAATATGAATTGAACGAATTGATGCGCGCGATTCCGTCAATATCGGATGTGCTTTCCGATCCTGCCGCCGTAGAACTGATGGCGGCGTATCCCAGGTGGGCTGTGCGGAATGCCGCCCGTGAGCTTATAGATTCGGAGAGGCGGAGGTTTTCTTCCGTGGCCGGCCAAGGGGTCTGCTCCATAGATGTGCAAAGGCAGGACGTATTGGCCCGTGTTGTGGCGAACCTGCCGTCTGCAACCGTCTTGGCTGCAGCGCCAGGGCCTAGGTATGTGATAAACGCCACGGGAATAGTCCTCCATACCAATCTGGGGCGCGCTCCGCTTCCGGAATATGCGGCGCGGGCCGTGGCAGAATGCGCAATGGGCTATTCTGATCTCGAATATGACCTTGAAGGCGGCGGACGAGGCTCTCGACAGGATCACATAGCCCGCGCCATGGCAGAGCTTACGGGTGCGCCTGCAGCCTATGTAGTAAACAACAATGCTGCAGCAGTCCTGCTGTGTCTTGACACCTTGGCACGTGGCCGCAAAGTGCTGGTGAGCCGAGGCGAGCTAGTGGAGATAGGCGGATCCTTCAGAGTCCCCGACATCATGGAAAGGTCGGGAGCAACCCTGGTCGAAGTGGGAACGACCAACCGCACTCGTCTTTCGGACTACCGTCGCGCCATCGATTTAGAGGCAGGGCTTCTCCTCAAAGTGCACACCTCGAATTTCCGGGTAATGGGATTTACTGAGGAGGTGCAGCTGGCGGAGCTTGTAGAACTGGGAAGAGAGTGCGGGCTCCCGGTCATGTATGACTTAGGTTCGGGTCTTGTGTCTGATCTCGGACGATTCGGTCTGCACGCGGAGGAGCCTACTGTCATAGAAGCGGTGGCATCCGGGGCGGATCTCGTCACGTTTAGCGGTGATAAACTCTTTGGGGGGCCCCAGGCCGGCATCATCCTCGGCCGCGAAGATCTGATCCGCAAGATATCTGTCAACCCGCTTGCGCGGGCTCTGCGGATAGACAAGCTTACCTTGTCTGCCCTGGCTGCTGTGGCGGCGGCATGGGAGAACCCTGATGACGCAGGGGAATCCATACCGGTCTTATCCATGCTCACCCAAAACACAGATGAGCTCAGAGAGCGGGCTGCTTCGCTCATGGGGCTGATCGAGGCCGGACTCGACGAGAGGGAGATACCTCGGAATTTGGTAGACCTTGCGATAGTCGATGACCCGTCCGAGGCAGGAGGAGGCTCTATGCCTACCGTGTCTATCCCAGGGGCAAGCGTTTCCGTGACATCCCGCTGTATTCCCGCTGACCAGCTGCAGACGCGCCTCAGAAGATGCGAACCGCCAGTGGTTGCGCGCATTGCCGAAGGCTCTGTTCGTTTTCACATGAGAACGCTTTTCGAAAGAGACTTGAAGATTCTGGCCGAGCACGTGTGTGATGCCCTGGCTTCGCCGGCAACTTTCGGTGGCGATACTGATCTTGACTTCAGCGAGAAGGAGCAAGACTGATGAGATATGCGATAATCGGCACTGCCGGGCATGTTGATCATGGAAAGACCACGCTCATCAAGGCGCTGACTGGGGTCGATGCCGACCGCCTCCGACAGGAGCAGGAGAGGGGCATGACGATCGACCTCGGCTTCGCTCCGATCATGCTCCCTTCCGGGCGGGTTGCGGGCGTTGTTGATGTGCCCGGGCATGAGCGGTTCATCAAGAACATGTTGGCGGGGGCCACAGGCGTCGACGTGGTCTTGCTGGTAGTGGCGGCCGATGAAGGCGTGATGCCTCAGACAGAAGAGCATATCGATATACTCCAGCTTCTGGGCGTGCGCGAGGGCGTTGTGGCTATAACCAAGGCGGATCTGGTGGACGATGATGAATGGATGGAGCTAGTTGTTGAAGATGTTAAGGAACGCCTGGCAAGCACTTTTCTTGCAAATGCCCCTATAATCTGTGTATCGGCCGCCACACGCACCGGCCTCGACACGCTCCTTGCCGCGATAGATTCCGCAGTTGGCCGCGCTGTGCTGCAAGAGGAGTGGAGTTTCACCAGGCTCCCCATAGACCGAGTTTTTGCAATCTCAGGACACGGCACCGTGGTTACAGGGACGCTGACGGGCGGAGAGGTGAAGCCCGGCGATAAGTTGGAGCTTCTTCCCGCGGGTAAGAGCGTCCGGGTCCGGCAAGTACAGGTCCACGACAGTGCTGTGGATGAAGCCGTGCGCGGGCAACGCGTGGCTCTCAACCTCGCTGGCATCGACCGTGCCAACATAGAGCGCGGGATGGTTCTGGCCAAGCCTGGAATGATCGAGCCTGCTCGGATATTCGATGCCGAGCTTACTCTCCTCGAATCAGCGGATGTGATCGAACATGGCGAGAGGATGCACCTTCACATCGGTGCAGCGGAGGCTGTTTGCAGAGTGAGGACGATCGGGACCGATGGGGCATGCCCGGGCGACCGCGTCTTTGTCCAACTAGAACTGGAGGAGGAGATTGCCGCGAC
>DUWJ01000110.1 GCA_012842765.1 Bacillota bacterium
GACTTTCTTCTCGGCTTCATCCTTGCTTGATGCACCGATATCTATGAACATCTTGTCGAACGCCAAAGACTTCATGTCCTCCAGCTTCTCGGTGCCGAACACGCCCACAGTTCCGTTTTCGAAGATGACCTTCTGCCCTAAGAGTACGTATGGGCTGAGCCCGCCGACTGGAGAGAACCGCAGAAATCCCTTGTCATCTATGTATGAAACGAGCACTCCGATCTCATCCATGTGAGCGGCGACCATGATCCGTTTGGGATCGCTGCCGTCTGCAGGCGACTTCGGGGCCACGCGGCAGATGAGGTTGCCGAGGGAGTCGACTCGGATTTCGTCGGCGAACTTTTCGACCTCAGCCTTGATAATCTCCCTAACCTTGTCTTCAGACCCTGACGGGCCGTATGCTTCAGTTAGTCTTTTTACAAGATCCTTCATCTATCGGCAAACCCCTTTCGTCAAGGCTGTCAAGGAACAGCCCGGCAAGCTTTACGTAGTTTTCGAAATCAGAGAGGTTTATCACCGAAACCGGCGAGTGGATAAACCGACACGGCATCGAGACTACTGCAGCAGGAATTCCTTCCCGTGTCAGGCCGATGCGTCCGGCATCGGTGCCTCCCGTCACAGTACGCTTGAACTGATACGGAACACTTGCTGCCTCAGCTGTCTCGACCAGCCGGTCGATTATGCGCTTGTCGCCCACCCATGAGCGGTCCATGTATACGATGGCCGGACCTTTACCCGGGACCGTGGAGACACTGTGCTCCGGGGTCTCAGGCACATCATGGGCCGTGGTGCCCTCCAACACGATAGCAAGATCGGGTTCGATCTGGAAGGCGGCAACTCCTGCCCCTCTGAGGCCTACCTCTTCCTGGACTGTAAAAGCCCCGTAAAGGTCGAAGTCGTGCTGGACTTTGAGAGCTTCTATAATCGCACAGCAACCGACGCGGTCATCAAATGCCTTGCCTTTCATGAACCCATCGCCCAATGGCTCACACTTAGTCGCAAAAACCACAGGGTCACCTAATTTCACGAGTTTCTCGGCATCTTCCTTGTTTTTTGCGCCAATATCCACGAGAAGAGCGTCCATCTTAGTGGCGCGATCCATGTCCTCCCGTTCCAATAGATGGATCGGCTTGGATCCGATAACGCCGGGCAGTTTGTTGCGCCCGACATACACCATCTTTGAGACGAGAACTCGCGGATCCACGCCTCCCACAGAGTCCACGTGAAGAAGGCCATTGGATTCAAAACCCACCACCATCAAGCCGACTTCGTCCATGTGCGCAGCAAGCATTACTCTGGCCTTTCCCGTCCTGCCACGCTTCAAAGCGACAAGGTTGCCAATCGGATCAATCTTGATCTCGTCAACATAGGGAGCGATTTCGTTCCGGATAGTGGCGCGAATCTCGCCCTCCTGACCGGAAATGCCCGAAGCCTCTGAAAGCTTGGCTAGAAGCAAGTCAATCCCTCCCTGAACCGGGAGTCAACTGCGCTCGCGAAGAATGCCAGCAACTGCCCGGATTTTTTCACATCTTCAACCGAGAGAGTTTCAACAGATGTATGCATGTAGCGAAGAGGCACGGAAATCAGACCGGTGGCCACGCCAGAACGTGTCATCTGCATGGCATAGGCATCGGTCCCCCGCGGAGAAGTGCCCGCTTCCACCTGATACGCTATTCCGCGCTCCTCTGCAATCTCCTTCAACTTGGAGAAGATGTGGGGATGCACATGCGGGCCATAGCTTATGGCAGGCCCTCCCCCCAACTTCAGCGTATGATGCTCCGGCAACCCTGGCATGTCTCCATGACCAACATCTATGGCGATACCTATATCGGGCGTTATCCCATAGGTGCTCGTGATGCTGCCCCCGTAACCAACTTCCTCCTGAACTGTGGCGACGAAGTAAACGTCACAATCGTGCTTGAGCTTTTGCAATTCAACCGCGCATTCGTACATCACCGCAACACCGGCCCGGTCATCCATGCTCTTACCGGAAATGCGGTCGTTTGCCAATTCCACACCTGTTCGATCGAAGCTGACAACGTCGCCCACGCGCACAAGCTCGCGCAGCCTCTCTGCGGACATTCCGCAGTCCACAACGAGCTCCTCCCATTTCCACGACTTGTCCTTGTCTTTAGGATCCTGGAGATGCGGCGGGATCGCACCTATGACCCCGGAAATATCGCGTCTTCCATGCACAGTCACTTCCATGGAGGGCAAGATGCGTCGGTCTACCCCTCCCATCATTCTGACTTGCAAAAACCCTTCATCCTCGATCTTCGATACTATCATGCCAATTTCGTCGACATGAGCGGCGACCATGATCTTGGCAGAGGGCTTGGGAGAAGCTCCTCTCTTGAGCATGATCACGCTTCCGAGCGAGTCCCGCCGAACTTCGTCGACAATGTCAGCGAAGAGGGCAGTCACAACGTCCCCAGCGGGAGACTCGTACCCAGTCACGCCGCGAGCGTCGGCGAGGCGCAAGATCGCTTGCTTCGTATCCATAACCCGTCCCCTTTCCGCACCCATTAAGTGACGACCCTGACCCACAGCTCCAGGACCGCACACCTTTTTTGTATTCGCCATTGCATGCGCGCTTCCTGCAATCACATAAAGTGGATCGTGCCAAAAGATGCATCGACAAGATGGCTCTATGCAGGATTAATGTAAATGAGCCCATCACTTCCTTCCACAATGATTCCATTCATACCAACTGCGCAAGACCCCTTATCCTCCTTCGTCTTATGCCGCGGCGGATTGCAGGCAACGCTTCAACAGCGGCTCGCCGCCCGGCTTCTATGCATTCGGGTATCCGGGCCACATCTGTCAGAGCAACGTTGTAAAGGCGAGGCTTCACAACAACATCTGCATAGTGGAACAACACATAATCTGACACCTCCTCACCGAGGATGTCGAGGGACTGTGTTATTATGGACGGGAGGTCTCCAACCTTCGAATCGGCCTGGCCTGTATATCCAAGATCCACGGCGATTACGTAATCACATCCTAGTTCCTTGAGAACCCTTGCCGGGACAGGCTCGCGAACCCCGCCGTCGACCAGATACCTGCCGTCCCATTCCTTCCAAAAAAATACCCCCGGTATGCTGCAGGAGGCCCGAACAGCATCGGCTACGTGCCCATCTACATATACTGTTCCCTTGAAGCACTCGCTTCTTACTGCTTCCGACGTGAACACTATCTTTTCGCCACTGTGCAAATCGACCGATACAACAGCACACGGCATTTTCATGTCGGTCATCTTCATGTCGCCGAAATTTGCCTTCAAGAATGATTCGAGACGGGCGCCCCGGAGCATCCCCTTAGGAAGTCTGCTCTTTTGGCCGCAGAACAAAAGGGCAAGAGGCACAGCAAGGTAGAATAGCGTGGTCCCAGGGGAATCGATTATGTCTCTTGCCTGGACACCTAAAGCTATCTCCTCCATCTCTGCCACGCTCATGCCAGCCCCGCACATGGCAGCGATCAGGCTGCCAGAACTCGTTCCTGCAACCATGTGGGGACATATCCCTGCCCTCTCCAGTTCATCGATGACCCCGATGTGCGCCGCGCCCCTCAGTCCGCCCGAACCAAGCGCAAGACCGATTCTCACTTGTCACCACTCCTTACAGACACGCATTGGCAATTACGGTAGCTCTACATACTACGATATGCAACACGCCGTCTACGAGGAAATGGACGCCGGTTCCGGATTGAACCTCGGGGGTCGTCATCCCCAAGGCCAAAAGGGAAAGGCAGCTTGCAGATTCCGCCATGGTGGCTTCTGAAAGAGATCGGGCTTTCGGACCAATGGGTAGTCCCAATTTCCATAGCGCTTGCCGCACAAGCCGTCAAGTCATCGTTGTCATTGATTGGCGCTCTGCGCACCCTATGGAAATTGAATAGCTCGTGTGCAAAACATGGAGGCGAAAAGAATGGAGTACATAAAAAAATGGTGCCCGGGACGAGACTTGAACTCGTACGGTGTGAACCACACGCCCCTCAAACGTGCGCGTCTGCCAGTTCCGCCACCCGGGCACTCAATCTATTCTGCTGTTTTCAATGTCCATCACAGATTATACGATCACAAAGGCCTCATGTCAATAGCCGAACGCATGTAGCTGCCAGGCCGCAGCCTCCAAGCAAGTCATGATCATTCTTACACACCATCTCTGAGCTAAAACCACGTCGGGCCGAGCCCCAGCTGCCCGAGAACACTCGATTGCCTTTCAGAAGCCGATTTAATTGACTAACCCTTTAACAC
>DUWJ01000111.1 GCA_012842765.1 Bacillota bacterium
AACACGATAGGCTCGGCATCGAAATCGCCTCTTATCAGGATATGAAACTGCGCCCGGTCTGTCGTGTAATATATAGATTCAATGCCTTCAAGCTTTCCCATAGCCTGATCGCACCTCCCGCGTTGTTCCGTTTCTATCCAAACTCCTGTACAAGGAGATATATCGATGTCCTTCATCAACACTGCTCGGTAAACCGCGCAAGCCTGCATTGTCCGGCCCAAAGTTGACTGTCTTTGGGCCGCAAGGCCCGGATGTCCTCAGTATTCTCCATCATAATGCATTACACCTTCATATAGAATCGAGCGATAGCACTGTTCCGGCCTTGGGCGCCAGTATCGCATCCTAAGTAGCTCTGAAAGGGTAGTTGAGCGCTTTCAAACGGCTCTCGTATGGGCACCGCCCAGGAAAAGTTACCCGATGGGAAGGGCAAAGCTCAGTTCGAGGTTGCTTAGAGCGCCGTAGATAGACACATTCCTTGAAGGCAGACCCAAGTCGCCCTTTCATATGAGTGAGTTAAATGCATAAACCGTCGGAGCGCTCACACGGATCTCATGGTCGGGAGTGTATGCGCGTCGCTTTCGTCGTTGTAAAAAAGATGGTTGCCCGCGAGCGTCGAACCGGGATTTCGATTACGCCACCCATCCTGGCTTTGCCCCGGGGGCATATCCCGGCGCGGCTGAGTGCTGCGGGCGTTTATGGTTAAGGCCAGTCGATGCACAAATGCGAACCAATTACCGCACTGCGACATAGGTGCAAAGATGTGTCTACTCCTAGCAGACATCATATGGCAGGCTAACCGGTAGCGCAAAACCTTATTGGGAGTTACCTAGACGCAAATCTTCGGCACCCCTTCAAGGCAGACAAGCCTCTCATAACTAATCATTCGCTCTTGCATTTCATTCCGCCTTTTTACAGGCTCGCCGGAAAGGTTCCAAGCCATTTGTCGTAGAATAAGCTTCTAGATCGCGTCCAAGTCGTCATCACTCAATGTCACAGATTCTGGCTGCGCCTCAGCATGCCTGTGGCAGCTGGAGAGTAATATTTCCCCCATCTACTGATAAGTCGTCGCATACGCCCCGGCAACCCAAAATGCATTAGGTATTGAGCATGGGCGTTCATAAAGGTATCATTGGGGTAAGCGTTTGCCCGCTTTGGGCAGCCCAACTAATGGGCCTTGAGAATCGTATTTCACCTAAATGCCAAGGGAAAGATCGGATTTCAGGAAGTATTGAATCTGATTGTGCAGGACCACATATGCAGTCTGTTCAGTAGCGAGAGGAGTGGAACTAGGTGGAGAAAGGATATGACACGCAGGGGCGTGTCGACTATGGTCAGATTCCAGAAGAACAAAGAGGAATAAACAGCTATGCATCTGACAACGATACGGGATCAAGCTGTTTAAAAAGGGCTGCAAAGCCCAGATCGCCCCTGTACACCATCTTGGTGCTTGCAGCAATCATGGTAGCAATGATCACATACACCAGGGGCGACCCGCGCGGACGAGTAGTGATCACTCCGCCCTGGCAACCCGGGGAAGTGAGTGTGCTTGAGATTCGCGATTCCCATGGCCAGCTCATAGCCGCGTGGGAACTGAGAATAGATTCAGACGGCAAAGCTACCCTGTTCACTTCGGATCAGCATGGATCCACCTATAGCGAGCATGCAATGGTGGCCGCAGATCCTGATACGCTCGTTCCCATCAGAACCGAATTGACGTACGAATCCGACCATGGCCGCATTGTCTATGCTGCTTTGTATGGCGAAGATGGTGTATCTATAGAAGCATCGGTTCCAGGCCAGAACGAGGAGTCCATTGTAGAATTGCCCGACACCCCGTACTTCGACAATGAACAGTTCATAATGGTCATACGCGCCCTTCCCCTGAAGCGCAACTTCAAGGCCACCTTGAAGGATGTGATCACCAGGGCAGCGATGAAAACCACGATAACGCTGAACGTCGCGAAGAAGGAGAAATTGGAGGTTCCCGCCGGTTCGTTCGAAACATGGAAGGTTGACCTGATGGGCACTGGACGCACGGTCTGGATTGCGGTTCCCCATCCCCATCAGATTGTAAGGTTCGAGGATCGGAAAGCCCGGACCACAGCGGACCTCGTGCAATACACGCCAGGCGTGGAGCTGGAAACAGGCTCAGAATTCGAATAGTGGACAAGTGACAAAGGCCTGTCCTGAGAGGAAAGAACACATTGGTGGGTTGAACTATGGCAAAGGTCATTGACTGGACAATAGCGATTTTTGGGCAGTACGGATTAGTGGGACTTTTTGTGGTCTCATTCGCGGAATCGAGCTTCTTTCCTGTCCCCCCTGACGTAATGCTCATTCCGCTATGCCTGGCGCGCCCTCGAGCTTCGATGTTGTATGCGACTGTTGCCACAGTCTCATCGGTGCTAGGCGCCGTATTTGCATATCTTGTTGGAGCGCGCGGCGGACGGCCACTACTGCTCAAGTTCACAAGCAAGGACGGTCTCAGCAAAATTCAAGGACTATTTAAAAGATTCGGCGGCTGGGCAGTGGGGATAGCCGCCTTCACCCCGATACCCTTCAAGGTGTTCACCATAGCCTCCGGCATCTTTCAGGTGCGACTCGCGCCCTTTCTCATAGCTTCAACCCTCGGCCGCGGCGCCCGGTTCTTCCTCGAAGCGGCGCTAGTCTTGAAGCTTGGCGAACAAGTAAGGGATATTATCGGAACACAGTTCGAATTGATCACCCTCATGGTCGGCCTGGTCGTGGCCGTCGCAGCCATAGTATGGAACAGGAAGTCTTCCGTCCAAGCGCCCATTTTCAGCGACAAGAGGGGTTCCGGGACAAAACCTTATTGGCGGATACGTCTGCCCAAGTCCGCTGCCAGCCCCGGTTTGTCGGGCAAGAGGTTCTGGGCTGAGTGGGGGATATATGCCATTGCGGGATTCGTCTTCCTGCTCATATTCTTCGAAGAGCTCGTCGAACTCGCACAGCCTGACCACGCACCATTCTTGCGGCAGATAGATATGGGCATTATGACATGGATCCGCGCCATTCGAAACCCATTTCTCAGCACAACGCTCACATTCACCGCCACTCTCGGATCGTATCCCTTCGTCTTTGCCTGCCTGGCTCTGGCAGTAACCTACAACCTTTTTCGCCACAGGCGCGCACGAGCCGCCACCCTTGCCATCTGCGTCATTGGCGGGCTGGGCTTAGCAGTTCTCACCCGCTGGGCGTACAGCCTTCCAGGACCAGAGCTTGCGCTTCCGGTTCCCGATATCCTGTCCCGCAGCTTCGCCGC
>DUWJ01000112.1 GCA_012842765.1 Bacillota bacterium
GGAACACCTACAATGCCCGGACCAATAGCGCCTCCACCCGAGACTCCGGGAATGCCGTGTCCGCCGTACTACACTCCTCCACAACCACATGTCCCGTCGACACCGGGTCCGGGACCAATTCCACCGGTGCCGGAATTCCCTGAGCCGCCCCCAATGCCGCCTAAGGGACCATGTCTCGGTTGTATGCCAGAGAACGCGGACGAGTAGATCTGCTATCACCACTAACCAATTGGAAGCACCAGCTAAATAGTTCTGCAAGAGTAACGGGCTGGGGATGATGGCAAAAGCGATAGCCAGTGTCCGAAAATCAATGCAAGAGCGACGTTCAAACGAAAGAGCAGGGATGAAGCCGGCTCAATGCAGAGGGGCAGGGCAACTAAAAACAGGCAGGAAATGACGAAGACAGCCGGGCGCTTTGCGAAGCGGCCCGGCTGTCCCTATCTCGTCCCATCGCTCGAGGTCATCCTACAGGATGCGACGGTGCACACCTGCCCCATTCGTATGCCCGTCAATCCGTTGCTCCGTCCAGCTCGAGCAGGTGCAAACGTCCCTCAACAACCTGGTTTCCCATGACTAGCCCTATCGCCGCTCCTGCCACCACGTCTGATGGCCAATGGACCCCGAGCTGAATTCTGCTGAGTCCCACTGCCAATGCAAGGCCATACGCAAGCGCCGCTTGCTCCGGGTATCTATGGGCGAGTACCGTCGCAATTGCAAATGCGTTGGCGCTATGGCCAGAAGGCATTGAATGGTATTTTCCTGACAAGTTGGGCCCGGTGAAACGTCCGTTCTCTCCCGGAACATATGGCCTTGCGCGCCCAAACCCTACTTTGAGCACCTCCACAACCAAGGCGGTGGATACCGAAGCGTCGATCACCATCTCGCCAGTAGGCGGATCAGCGGTGAGAAGAGCAGCGCTGAGGACCAACGTCCCCTCTGGCCCGCCCAGCAAAGTGACGGCCCTCAAGAGCGCAGTCCAGTCCAGCGCAGATGTGCCCGCTCCGCCTGCCGAAACAGACACGGGGGACACCACCTGGATACCCTCTTGGCCGGAAATGCCTGCCGTCGCAGGTGAATTGCAGGACATGCCTACCATGAGGGCTGCAATAGCCAAGGCAATCGCATTATGCATCGAGTTCACCTCGGGCACAGGCGCGGGTTCCGATCGACACATCCGCCGCCGTTATCTTCGCAACTTCTCCCCCGTCCAGTTCAACCAGGAGCGCGCCATCCTCAGAAAGATCCAACGTTCTGACTTCCATGGTGCCGGACTGACCCCTTATGGTGACCCTGCGGTTCAAAAAAGATCTCATTAGCTCTTCCGCTTCATCGCGGACTGCACGAACGTTTCCGCTGCTTAACATGGCATACCTCGCCCCGAACTGGCTGAGGACAGAGTCGAGAAGCGCTTCCTTGTCCGGTGCTGGAGCACCGATATCAGCGGCGCAATGCTGGGCCAATGAAGTAGCAACATCCTCTAGCTCGGATGGAAACCCGCCCTCCGGAGCAGTTACATTGATCCCAACTCCAATAACTGCCCACTCGAGCTTCTGCCCAACCGTGCGACCTTCGGAGAGTATTCCGCATACTTTGCGGCCGTCTATGAGGACGTCATTCGGCCATTTCAAGACGGCTCTAGCGCCTACCAGCGAGCGCATGCTCTGCACAACAGCCACTCCTGCGGCGATTCCAAGCATTCCCGCAAATTGGGGTTCAAATTCGGGCCTCAGAAGCAAAGAAAACCACAGGCCGAAGTCGCCCGATGAATGCCACTCTCTTCCCAGCCTTCCCCTGCCGGCCGTCTGCCTTTCGGCAACCACGACTGTTCCGTCGGGCGCTCCGGCTTCAGCCAGTGCCCTTGCATACGAGTTTGTGGAATCAACCTCATCGAGCCGCTCGATCCTAAAGTGCGGGATCATCCAGGCCATCATCTTCCTCTCCGAGCGGCGCCATGTCTGACCTAGATCTGGTGATTTCACACTCCACATAATCGGCTGGGCCACCTATCGGGGCACTCGGCTTGCGTACTCTTACTGTTACCTCTTCAACCTCATAGCCTGACAACACCTCATCTGCGATGTTCAGGGCAAGCGCCTCGATGAGGTCGAAATCCCGTTCCTCCACGAGGTCTTTCACTGTAGCGTACACGTCCGCATAGTTCACAGCCATGTCAATGTCGTCAACACGAGCAGCTGCCTGGAAATCCCCTCTCATATCCACGTCTACCTCGAATTTCTGTCCCAGCTCCTTCTCTGCCGCGAAAACACCATGGTAAGCATAGAACACCAGGTTCTTCAGGGTAATCCTATCAGCTCTCATGGCCGTCCTCCTCTCCGCGCCATCCCCTGCATATTGCGTCAGTAATCTGCGCAACCATAGCCATCTCCCTCACATCATGGACTCTCACAATATCCGCTCCGGACATAATGGCCGTGGCGACTGTGGCAGCCGTGCCCCAAACCCTATCTGACACAGGCTTGTGCAACACCTTTCCTATGGTGGACTTTCTGGATGTGCCCACCAAAATGGGTCTGCCCAGACTCTTAAATTCCGCCAGACGTCGCATTAACTCGAGATTGTGCTGCGGGGTCTTACCAAAGCCTATTCCGGGATCTAGAATTATGTTACAGGGCGAAACGCCACGTTCACACGCGTACTCCATCCGCTCGGCAAGGAAACTGTATACTTCGCGGACCACGCACTCATACGTGGGATCTGCCTGCATATGTGTGGGACGCCCCTTTGAGTGCATCAGCACTACAGGGGCATTGTAACGCGAGACTACCGACGCCATGTCACCCTCTCCTCGGAGAGCGGACACGTCGTTGATGATGTGCGCGCCGAGGTCCAGGCAGCGCTCTGCCACTTCGGCCTTGTATGTATCAATGGAAATAACTGCATCTGTTTGGGATGCAAGCCTCTTTACGATAGGAAGCACCCTTTCAAGTTCCTCGTCCAGGGGCAGGGGATCTACGCCCGGCTTGGTCGACTCTCCGCCGATGTCGATTATGTCGGCGCCGGCCTCAAGCATCTCCATAGCATGTTCGAATGCGGAATCGGCTGTAGTGTACGCTCCGCCATCAGAGAAAGAGTCGGGAGTGACGTTAAGGATGCCCATTATGTATGTTCTTTCTCCGTAAAGGAATGTCCTTCCTCCGATGCAGATAGATTCTGGCCTCCCATCATAGCTCGCCAACGCGCACTGGATCTCCCGTGCAATGCCTAAAAGCCCAAACGGCTGCAGAGCTAGGGTATGAATAACGCGCTCATACTGCCTCAATGTGCCCATCAAAAGAATATCGCATGAGTCGGCACACAAACCTATGGCGGAATGCGGGAGTGCAGCTTCGCCGCCCTTAGCCAACATTTCTTGCTTGATTATCAGAGCAGCCTTGATCGGCACGTTACGCAATATCACCGTCCGAAAAACGCC
>DUWJ01000113.1 GCA_012842765.1 Bacillota bacterium
CTCCAGACCAAACTGGTGAAACTGACGGTATCTTCCTGCCTGAGGCCGTTCGTATCTGAACATCGGCCCAAGGTAGTAAAGTTTCGCAGGTTGCGGCTTACTGGCAAACCCACGCTCTACATATGCTCGCACAACAGGTGCCGTGCCCTCAGGCCTGAGAGTGATTGAGCGGTCTCCCCTATCAGTGAATGTGTACATTTCCTTCTCAACTATGTCTGTGGCTTCGCCCACACCTCTCTCGAAGAGTTCTGTGTGTTCGAATATGGGAGTGCGTATCTCCCTGTAGCCAGCCCTTTCAGCCGCACCCCGCACGAGCCCTTCAACGTGTTGCCAAAGCCCAACTTCGTCTGGAAGAATATCAGTAGTGCCTCTCGGCGCTGTAATATCCACGCAAACGCCCCCCAGTGCAGATTATGAAAATGGGCGGGCCCAAGCCCGCCCTAAGATATCCAAGATCACAATTACTCTTCAACAGATACAGACTCTCCGGTGCTTTCAACCTGCTCTCCGGCATCATCCGCGTCCTTCGCTTCCTTAGCCGCCTCCAATGCCTCCTTAAGCTGAGCCTCCCAACGGGCCCTGGAAGCCGCCTCAATCTCGGCAATCATTTCTTCCTCCCGAGCCGCGTCATCATCCATGCCCATCTCTTTGTAGGCATCCCGGATCAGCCCATGCACTATAGGAGAGAACGTGGCGTCTTCGCCTGCCAAGTCCGAAGCCTTCTTGTACAGCTCACGTGCACGATCCTTCTGCCCTGATTCCCTCAGGTTATCTGCCCGTGCAATGAGCACAAAAGGTTCGTCGGGCCCAAGCTTGAGAGCGCTTTCGAACGCCTTTTCGGAATCCTTAGCCTTACCTGCCGCTGCTAGCGCCTTACCTAGCGATATCTGGAGATATGGATCCTGCGGCGTCTGCTTGATGGCTTTCCTGTACTGCTTCACCGCCTCATCGTAATCCCCTTCGACCATGGCGCGGTATGCAAGCACCCTCGGATCATATATAGTTATCTTTGCATCTTTGCGAAGCTCATCGACGAGCTCCTGCCTATTTGCCGTCTCTTTGCGGTATCTGATCAGCTGCTCAATGTTTTCCTTCGATTCCTCATAATCGAGATTAGGCTGAGTTACCGCAATCTTGTCGAATTCCTCTTTGATCTCTTCCTCGGTCACTTCGACAGGCTTTGCTACAGAGGGATAACTCCCAATAATCTGCTGTCGACCAAGGTATTCCTTGTAGCTCTTCTTGGTAAACCCCCAGTTTGCCAGAGCTGACACGAATTCCCGTTCGTCTGAAAAATAGGCCTTGTCAGCCTCGTAGGCCGAATCTACCACTACCTGATTCGCCACATACCCTGCCTTCTTAGCTGCATCGAGTATGAGCGCGTCTTCTATTAGGGCATCCAAAGCATCAGACCGCAACTCTTCTATATCCTCAGGCTTTAGGCCGCCGTATTGCACACGACGCGAGTAGGCCTGCTGGAATTCGAGTGCAAGATCGAGCGCTGACACCTTTACCGAATTAACCTTGGCTACGGTAAGCCTGGCGCTCCCGGCGTTGGCATTGGAACCCGCAAAAAGCATGGGAATTACCATCCCAAGCGCTAAAACACCCGCTATGACGGCAACAATTGTGCCGGCTTGCTTACGCATCCCTGAGATCAAGATAATAACCCTCCCAGCTAAGCTCAATAGCCTACGTCATTGTATCGCACGAAGATTGCAGTGTCAACGAATGCGCGACCGTCCATGCCACGCCTTTTCAGCTGCTATAGTTGTGTCTGGGCCATGCCCTGGATATACTCGAATCCTCTCGTCGAGGCTGAATATGACCTCAAAGATAGAACGCCAGAGAGCCTCTTCATCACCGCCTGCAAAATCTGTCCGTCCGACTCCGCACGCAAAGAGAGTATCTCCCGTGAAAAGCGTCAGGTCGTCGGGGAGCAACAGGCTGATTCCTCCCGGAGTATGCCCTGGAGTCGCCAACACTTCGAACTCCATCTCGCCCACGCGCAACACATTTCCGCCCTCAAGAGTATGGTCCGCTACGAGCGAAAATCCCTGTCCTCCCGACCGCGCCAACACGTGAAAAACATCGTCTGGTTCGGCTAGCATGTCCGCATCGAGAGCGCCTACGTATACAGGAGCTCCTGTCGCATCCCGTAACGCCCCATTGCCCCCAATGTGGTCGGGATGCCCGTGCGTATTGATTATTGCCCGGCACTCGAGACCATGCTGCTTCAGAATATTCTGGATGCGTGGGGAAAAAGCCCCGGGATCGATCACTACTGCGTCCTCATGGCCCTCACGCCAAACAATGTAACAGTTGGTTGATATCGGCCCAAGCACGAGCCTTTCTACGTTGAGCACACCCGCATCCGCCAAATAAAACCCGCCTCCTTGCAGTCTCAGTCTGTAACCAAATTCAAAAGGCCTTGCCGCTGTCAAGCAAAATCGTCACAGGCCCGTGATTAACAAGGTGTACATCCATCTCAGCCCTGAATATACCAGTTTCAACCGGAACGCCCATGTTTCTTACTCCTCTGACGAATTCCTCGTAGAGGACATTCGCATGTTCAGGCGCAGCGGCATCCGTGAAACTGGGCCGTCGCCCACGTCTGCAGTCTCCGTACAATGTGAACTGGGATATGGCAAGCATGCCTCCTCCAACATCCAGAAGTGAAAGGTTGAGCTTGCCTTCATCGTCGTCAAAAATCCTCAGGTTCGGGATCTTCTCTACCATGTATTCAACATCTTCCGAGCCATCCTCTCTCGAAATGCCCAGAAGAACCACAAGGCCATAGCCTGTGCTTCCAACAATCTCACCATCTACACTGACCGAAGCCTCGGTCACCCTCTGAACCACAGCTCTCAGCGATAAGCACCTCCACGTTGAACCAGCCACCCAATATTATCACAACTATCAGGGCTATGGCGACAGCTCGAACATCAAACGACGCCCGTCAGTTGATCGCCGCCCTGCGCACACTTTGGACCCCTGAAATCCGTCTGAGCCTCTCCATCACAGAATCCATGTGCTCCACGTCATGTATCTCCACAGTCATGTTTATCACAGCTACCCTGTTTTTGAGGGTCCTGGCAGTAACTGCGCTTACATGGGCCTTCATCTCCACAGCGGTGTTGATTACACCTGTGAGAAGACCGGGAGCGTCGTAAGCTTCCATCTCGATCTCGACAGGGTATGATTCGCCGTCCTTTGTATCCCAATACACATCGACAACACGGTCTTTTTCAGCATTAACTATAATCATGGCATTAGGACAATCTTTCCTGTGAACCGAAACCCCACGACCGCGGGTTACATATCCCACTATGGGATCGCCGGGCACCGGGTTGCAACACCTTGCGAACCTAACCAGCAAGTTGTCTACCCCAGGAACCCGAACTCCATGGGAAGACCCGGCCTTTTTCTTGACTGGCGAGGGCTTGGGCGTCTCATCTGCAGTCCGCTCAGGAACGAGTTTGGTGACAACTTGGGCCGCCGACAGCTTGCCATAACCTACACTTGCAAGCAGGTCATCGGTACTCTGATAACTGAACTTCTGCGCCACCTCGAGCAATCGCTCTTCCTTCATGTTCGCACGCACTTGGAGCCCGAGCTTTTTCAGTTCCTTCTCCACAAGCTCCTTACCCTGTTCCACCGATGCTTCTCGTTGCTCTTCCTTAAGCCATTGCCTGATCTTTCCCTTGGCTTTCGATGTTTTGGCTATGGCCAGCCAGTCTCTACTGGGACCTGCTTGCGACTTGCTGGTAATGATCTCCACAATGTCGCCAGTTGCCAGCTTAGTGTTGAGCGGAACCATCCTCCCGTTCACTCGCGCTCCCGAGCATGAGTGTCCCACATCAGTGTGGACGGCATATGCAAAGTCGATCGGGGTTGACCCAGCAGGCAGCGTCTTCACATCACCGCGCGGGGTAAAGACGTATACCTCGTCCGAGAAGAGGTCGACCTTGAGCGTCTCAACGAACTCCGTGCCGTTTCTCGTCTCTTTCTGCCACTCGAGGATCTGCCTGAGCCAGGTGATCTTATCTTCGAAATCGCCCCCTCCCCCGCCCTCCTTATAGCGCCAGTGGGCAGCGATTCCGTATTCGGCAGTTCTGTGCATCTCCCACGTGCGTATCTGGATCTCCAGAGGCTCGCCCCTAGGGCCGATAACAGTCGTATGGAGGGATTGATACATATTCGACTTGGGCATGGCAACGTAGTCCTTGAAACGTCCGGGAATTGGCTTCCAGATGCTGTGGACTGCTCCAAGCACCGCATAACATTCACGAAGTGTGCCTACTATTACCCGAAGCCCCATGAGATCCCAGATTTCGCTGAAATCCTTGCCTTGCTTTTCCATCTTCCGGTATATGCTGTAGAAGTGTTTCGGACGTCCCTGGATCTCAGCGGAAATCCCGATCTCTGTGAGCGCAGCCTCGAGCGTCTCGCGAGCCTCTTCAATGTATCCTTCCCTCTCCTGCCTCTTCGTAGCGACCTTCTCTACCAGATCGTAGTAGGCATCGGTATCAAGATACCTGAGGGATAGGTCCTCCAGTTCCCATTTCATCCTCCACATTCCAAGCCGATGCGCTAAAGGAGCATATATCTCCAGCGTCTCACCGGCCACCCGTTTCTGCTTGTCAGGAGGGGAGAAATCCAAAGTTTGCATGTTGTGGAGCCTGTCCGCCAGTTTGATCAGGATGACCCGAATGTCCTTGGCCATGGCCACGAACATCTTCCTCAGGCTCTCAGCCTGCTGTTCCTCGCGACTCTTGAAATCCATCCGCGACAATTTGGTTACCCCGTCCACAAGCGTAGCAATCTCCGAACCAAACACCTGGCTAATCTCCTCGTAGCTCCTTCCCGTGTCCTCTATCACGTCATGGAGCAAACCCGCAGCTATGGTGTTGGGATCCAAATTCATGTCAGCGAGGATGAACGCCACTGCGACCGGGTGGTCAAAGTATGGCTCGCCAGACTCGCGCACCTGCCCGTCGTGGGCGTCACGAGCATAATCCCACGCGCGCTCTATGACGCTAAGATCAGCATCCGGACGGTTTGCTCCGGCCTTGGCAAGCAATTCTTCCAATGTGCGCGGCTCATTCTGACCATGGACCATCCCCGCCGCCCCCCTTTCAAAACCTCGGAGAGGATTCTTTCTTAGACTACGGCACTGCAAGCGCGGCCAGAAACTGCGACGCCATTATGCATCCTGGGACTTTCTCAGGTCTTTCACGATCAATTGCGGCTCTCTGCGACCATTCCACTCATTCACCTCGAGGGAATACAGAACATCCACTTCTGAAAAACCCTGAGACACGTCTACATGGCTGCCTGCCATGCGAAAACCGATAGCATCTATCACTCGTCCGCCCCGTCCCAGCTTCAGCTTCAAATGTTTTCCGTCGGGCCCTACGTTCCTCCGCTCCAGAACATGCATGTTCCTTGTGACAAAGAGTGGAGTCGGATTACCGTATCCAAAGGGTTCCAGACGTTCCAGTTCCATCGCGAGCTCGATACAGATCTCGTCTTCGCCAAGCTCTGCATCGACAAGCACCCTTGGAACGAGATCCTCCTCTGTAAGCCATTCATGTCCTATCTCGTTGAGCCGTTCTCTGAACAAGTCCAAATCTTCCGCCTTTATTGACAATCCTGCCGCCTGTGAATGTCCTCCGTATTTGAGCAACAGATCAGAACATTCCGTCAGAGCCGAATACAGATTGAATGCAGGTATACTTCTGGCTGATCCCCTGCCCACGTCTCCCTCAAAGGATATGAGGACCGTAGGCCTGTACGTCAGCTCAGCTATTCTCGACGCAACGATTCCAATAACCCCACTGTGCCATCGGTCAGAGCCCAACACGATTGCGCGAGTAGTCTGTGTATTCATCTTGCTCACAGGCACCCAGGCCTCCCGCAAGATGGAGAGCTCGATCTCTTGCCTTTTGCGGTTTTCTTCGTCGAGCATGGCGGCGAGCTCTGCAGCCTCCTGGGCCGAATCGGTCAGGAGCAACCTGGCTCCCAGGCTTGGATCGCCAAGCCTTCCGGCTGCATTCACCCTAGGACCCACCGTAAAACTGACGTGCCCTGCCCGAATCTCCCGGCCTGAAAGATCCGATACGTCCAAAAGGGCATTGATGCCGTGATTTGAAGATCGCCCTATAAGCTCCAGCCCAGCCTTGGCTATTATCCTGTTCTCCCCCTGTAACGGCACCACATCTGCAATGGTCCCGAGAGCCACAATATCGAGATACTTGTGTGGGTCTGCCGCGCACGGCGGCCTTCCCGCAAGGGTCCATACAGCCTGAGCAAGTTTGAACGCCACGCCGACTCCGGCCAGTTCCTTGAAGGGATACCGGGAATCGTGGCGCTTTGGGTCTACAACACCAACACACGAAGGCAGGATACTTCCAGCTTCGTGGTGGTCGGTGATGATCACGTCTATGCCCAGCTCAGAGGCATAATCGACCTCTTCAATAGCACTGACACCGCAGTCTACGGTCACCAACAGCGACACGCCGTCGCCAGCAGCCTGCTCTATTGCTTCTCTGTTAAGCCCGTATCCTTCCACAAGTCGATTGGGAATGTGGTAGTCCACATTCGCCCCCAAAGATCTCAAGACGGAAACAAGCAGCGCAACAGAGGTTATCCCGTCTACATCGTAATCCCCGTATACCCGTATTCCCTCACCATTTTCCACGGCAGCCCAAAGCCTCGCAGCCGATTGCTCCATGTCAGGCATGGCGAAAGGATCATGCATTTCCGAAGGGTCAGGCATTAGGAAAGCCCCAACAGACTTCTCATCAACAATGCCCCTGTTCGCCAAAACACGGGCAAGAACGGGCGAGATGCCGCATGTTGCCGCTAGCCTTTTTTCTGCTGCCGAGTCTCCTTCACGAAGCTCCCATATCGTTCTTCTAGGGGCCATAGATTTCTCCACCTTAATCAGGAACCATTCGACTTTTGTCCAAGTTCCCCTTCTAGTCATGTACATGATTCAATACTACCACGTTTGAACCCTTTCGCGCTCGTCCTTTACCAGCTTTGCCAGCAAGTCGCGGTCGAACTCATCAACAATGTACAAGGTCCCGTTGGCGATCTCGGTGAGCTTCCGCAGAAACCCTCGATTGGGAGCAAGACCTATGCAGGTGAACGGCAGCTTGTTCCTGGCAATCTGTTCCGCCGCCACCAGTGCATCTCTAGCAGGGTCCCCCGTCCAGTAGTTCATCGTGGGTATGCCATCTGTAAGCAAGACGAGCATGGTCGGTACCCCTTTACGCGACCCCAAAAGCTTCACAGCCTCCACAATTCCAGCTGCGAGCGGAGTCAGCCCTGCAGGCCTCACCGTTGCCAATCCGTCTTCAAGCGCCCTGATCGACCTTGCCCGCAATACATGCTGAGTTACCTTCCTGTCCTGAAAAGTGAGGACACTCACCTTGTCGCGGCAAGTCAAGAAGAGGTGGCGGGCGAGGTGTTTTGCAGCCTGTATCCGCCTCCCGGCCATACTTGCGCTGGCATCTATCAGCAGACACACATCAACCCTGGCCGGACGTCTGACCTGCTCTATACGGATATCCTCCCTTTGGATCGGGCTGTGACTCCCTTCCGTTGCGCAACGTACAGCCCAACTCCGCACCGTTTCAGCAACGGAGATATTGCCCCGGTAATCGACCTCAGACGCGGGAATCACGGTCCGTACAATACCCGGTCCGTTTCCAGCTCTCATGCCCTTGGAGAAATCGCTCCGCTCCAGGGGCGTGCCACGCGGCCTGGCGCTCCGACGGATGATGCGACGGACCTGGTTCTCCACCTCTCTGGCGAATTTCTTGAGAAACGACGCAAGACGCCTGCCCTTAGCTGTAAGGACAAGCGCAGCGCCTTCTCCCTCCACGATTTCCAACGTTCTCAGTTTCGCCAGCATTCCCTCTGCGTCACCGAATTCCCGTTCCAACATGGCATAGGGATTCTCTCGCCTGCCCGGACCGGCCACGCATTCCAGAAATGATTTAAAACTGTTCACTGAGCCGAAATCAGTGCAAACCTCCAAAGCTTGCTTCATCAGATCCGGCAGGCTGTTTCCTCCATCATACGGGATTTGCTCACGCATGTAAGAATCGGTCGAACACGAATAAGGAGAAAGATCGACCGGCGAAGACTCGGAAGAGGAAGCATTCTCTATCTGCTCCAATCGGCGCAGGCCAACACCGCTCGAAACGATTGATTCTTCAACCTCACGGACAATGTAGTAGACCAATCCTACCATCTCAGGCGGGAGGAATGCCGCAACGTGCACGTGCCCGCGGTGGGCAATCTTGAGTGACTCCTTCTGTCCGAAATTGAGGCTGCCTGTGACGCGCCCGCCACCTGTCGCGGTCTGAACATCGATGAAGTCCGCTAGACCAGCGATAGACCAAATCGGTCCGCCTAATTCCAGCAGGGGCCTAGGGAGTACAGACATCTGCTGACCATAAGCCTCAACCGCCCGCCTTATCGCTTCCGCCGCCGTACGATGGTCCACGTCTGCCAACTCATGAAAAATGTCTATATGAACTACTTCATCCGTCGAAGACCGCTGGTAGAAAACCTGTCCCGCATCGAGGCGGCATTGGACCTGAGCCTGCCCCGGACAATGCGGGTCTAGCACGTGGACACACCTTGATACCAAAGCCGTCTCGCCTATTCTCACACCACGCCCAAGATCTAGCTCACCGTTGATCTCACGGGCAAAGCCGAGAAGAGCATCGATGTTCAAGCCAGATCATCCTCTGAGAACACAAGCTTCGGGCCAATATCGGTTATGGGCCGCGCGGGGGTTGGAGGGCAGACCTCGCTCACCGAAGCCGACCCGGCCTTAGCACGGGTTCCCCCTGCATAACCCCAACGCCCTCCTTCTCCTGATACTCCAACATCGTCTGCGTCCTCCTCGCCACCCTGGCCCTGACAATGCCTATCCCCTCCGTCTGCGCTAGCGCCTTCCTTTCCGACCAGGCGATCTTCGGATTTCATCCTTTCCATAATCCGATGGAGAATGCCTCTCAAGCCAAGCCCCCCGCAATCTGCTCCATTCGGCTTCGATGTTGCCACCTCACTGCCTAGATTTCGATCGCGCCCGGAAGTGTTGGCCGCATCAAGCGGAGCACGTGTTGTATCCCACGTCGCCAAGGTCTCACACGTATCTGCGACAGACGCCGTCTTAGATACGGCCTCCGACCGCGCAAGCCCTCCGTAGCCTGCCGTAGCATTGGGACGTCCCTGCCCATGGCCAGCCCTTTCTTGCAGTGCATCGACATACCTCATTATGTTCGCCAGAGCTGACACGTCCACTCGGTGCCGAAGCGCTAAGGGTAGGATAATGCGAATGTCCTCCAGGCAAACGCAGCTTCGTCCGGCCAAGGCCGCGCGGCACCGGGCCGCGCTCTTCGCCGACTCGAGCGCCCTTATACTCTCTATGTCGAAGTCCACGTAGAGAGTGGCCAAGAGCTCTACAAGATCATCAGGGAACTCTACTTGCGGCGCCAAGAGGGCCGCTGCGGTCAAACGCCCCGGCCAACTGCCGGGGGCATTCATGTTGCA
>DUWJ01000016.1 GCA_012842765.1 Bacillota bacterium
ATAGGCCCTAAGGGTCAATACCCCTTGCTTGCCAAGATCTGCAACGAGGAGCGTATCAGTTGGAAGAACGTGTGGGCATTCCACATGGACGAGTACCTCGATTGGCAGGGCCGTCCCATTTCTTACGATAGTCCCTTTAGTTTCAGGCGCTATGCTGATGAACACTTGTACAAGCTGATTGATGATGAATTGCTCCCTCCAAAAGAACAGATCATATTTCCTGACGTTTACGATATAGACGCCTTTACAGCCAAGATTGATGAGGTGGGCGGTGTAGACAGCACCTTTGCCGGCTTCGGTTATCGCGGACATCTTGCCTTTAACGAGTCGCCCTGTAACAGATGGCAGAAGATTTCTGCAGACGAATTCGCCGCCGGGAAAACCCGTGTGGTTCATCTGCTCGATGACACTATCATCGCGCTTTCCCAGCGCATGTTGGGCGGACATTCGGATCCCATTCCGCAGATGGCGATCACTATCGGGATGGCCGATATTCTGAGATCCAGCAAGATATATCTGCTTACTGATGGGGCCGGATGGAAGCAGTGGATGTTGCGCGTGTTCCTGCTTACTACCGAACGCGATCCACGCTACGCAGTAACCCTGTGCCACGGGCATAATGGGGTTATCGTGGGAGTAGATGCTGCAAGCGCAGCCCCGATTACCCTGGGTATCGTGTGATTTTGCCATTGAGGAGATATTGATCATGACCAGGCACACAAAGAAAACTGCGCCCACGATTACCGTGGTTGGCAGCTTTACTGTAGACATGATGATGAGAATACCCAGATTGCCTGTGTATGGAGAAACCCTTCTTGGCTCCAGCTTTTTGCAGGCGCCAGGCGGGAAAGGCGCTAACCAGGCAGTGGCCTGCGCGCGTCTTGGTGCCAACGTCAACTATGTAGGCGTGCTTGGCATGGACTCAATGGCTGAGGCAGCATTGGAACTGTTCAGACAGGAGGGCATCGGCACCGAATGCCTATTTCGCACTGACGAGGCGGCGACCGGTGTCGGCTTCGTGCTCCAGTTTCCTGACGGAAACAATGTATGCCTCACTGACATGGCAGCCAATCAGCATCTCAGTGCTGATATGGTTGACCGGGCCGCATCATTGATTGAAGAAAGCGACGCAGTTCTTACGTGCCTGGAGATTCCTACTGATGCGGCCCTTAGGTCAATGGAGCTGGCTCGGAAACACGGTGTGTGCAGCATACTCAATCCGGCTCCCGCTATTGCGGGAATTGAGAAGCTCAAGGGGCACGTGGATGTGCTCACCCCCAACCATGTGGAAGCAGCCGCTCTCTTGAATATAGATCCAGATGCTGCGACCTCGGCGGATGCAGTGGCCATAGCGCGTACACTTAGAGAAGAAGGCTTCCCTGCGGTGATCATCACTTGCGGAGAAGATGGTGCCGTAATCGCCGACGGCTGCGGTGAAATGAAAGTTTTGGGCGCAAAGGTGCAAGCTGTTGACACTACAGGCGCTGGCGACACCTTCAACGCTGCCTTGGCAGTTGCGATCGCTGAAGGGAAGCCGCTTGCTGAAGCGGTGATGTTTGCCAATTGTGCTGGCGCATTAGCCTGCATGAAAGTTGGATGTGTTGCAGCTATACCTTACAGAGATGAAGTTGAGGAGCGGTTTAGATCGACCTACTCTGCGATGAACTAGGGGGCTGTTCGGATTGTCCGATGAATACGTGTTGGAAATGAGGCAGATCTGCAAGCGCTTTGGCGGCACGCTTGCCCTTGACAACGTCGACTTTGCGGTGAGCAAAGGCGAGGTGCACGCCCTCATCGGGGAAAACGGCGCTGGTAAAAGCACCCTCATCAAGATACTCAGTGGCATTTACTCTGCTGACTCTGGAACTATTGCCGTTGATGGCGAGACGGTTGAGATACATTCCCCTCAAGATGCACAGCGACTCGGAATAGCCACAGTGCATCAGGAATTGAATCTTGCCCCTGACTTGACAGTGGCAGAAAACGTGTACCTTGGCAGGCTGCCAACGAAGAGAGGCTCGATCATAGATTGGTCTGCATTGAAAAACGAGGCGGAACTCGCCTTTGAGCAGCTGGGCGTGGCTGACCAGATCGACCCGATGGCGCCAGTGCGCAGCCTAAGCATTTCCAAACAACAGCTTGTGGAGATAGCCAAAGCTTTCTCCGCTGGAGCGCGTCTTATTATCATGGATGAACCCACATCGTCCCTGCCTGAAAGTGAAGTTCAGCATCTGTTTGATGTTGTCAGAACCCTAAACCGCAAGGGGGTCAGCTTCATCTACATCTCCCACCGCCTCGAAGAAGTATTGGCCATTACCGATTCCATGACTGTGCTGCGCGACGGTAGATTGGTCGGATCGTGCAAGACTGCCGAAACATCCTATGACGACATCGTCAGGATGATGGTGGGGCGAGAGCTTACAGAACGTTTTCCTAAGAGAGAACCGAGCATAGGTGAGACTGTGCTCGAAGTGGAAGGCCTTTCTGATGCTGGACGTTTTCGAGACATATCATTCCAGGTGCGCGCCGGAGAAATCTTGGGTATTTCAGGATTGATGGGCTCGGGCCGCACAGAACTGGCACAGGCAATATTCGGCGTAGTCCCTCCTGAAGAGGGAAGCATTCGTCTCAATGGCAAGGAACTCAATGTTCGCTGTGCTGAAGATGGCATAGAGGTCGGGATATACCTCGTGCCGGAAGACAGAAAACGTCATGGTCTAGTGCAGACGATGTCTGTCAGGTCCAATACTGTTCTCTCGATTCTGAGCAGGCTGTCGGGGGCGTTTGGGGTAGTAGACAAAAACAAGGAAGAACAGGTTGTAACGAAGGCAGTTCGAGACTTTAACGTGAAGACAGCTTCGATAGACCATAACGTGTCGAGCCTGAGCGGAGGCAATCAGCAGAAGGTTGTATTTGCTAAGGCTGTGTGCAGCGGACCGAAGGTACTCATACTCGATGAACCCACGCGTGGTGTTGATGTGGGTGCAAAGGCTGAGATATACAAGTTAGTTCAGGATTTCGCTTCTTCGGGAGGGGCCGTGGTGTTCATATCGTCGGAGATGCCTGAGATTCTTGGCATGTGCGACAGAATACTTGTGATGTCTGAGGGTCGAATAGTAGGTGAATTTGCGGGATCCGAAGCAACGCAAGAAGAGATTCTCAAATGCGCTCTCGCGAAGTGACGACAGAATACGGGGTGTAAATGATGCGACGCGGAGTAATGCAGAAATACCGGATTCTATTCGTGTTTGTAGGGATATGCATCCTGCTTAGTGTGCTGACCCCTGTCTTCCTTTCAGTGAACAACATAATAAACGTGATCAGGCAGGTATCAATAAACGGGATACTGGCGGCAGGGATGACAATGGTGATCATCTCAGGAGGCATTGACCTTTCTGTCGGATCTGTGGCTGCCATTTGCGG
>DUWJ01000114.1 GCA_012842765.1 Bacillota bacterium
CCCATAGCGAGCGGGGGAGAGTGAAAGCCCTGCGGGAAGGATGTGGCGAGTGGGCCCCGGAGTCGCAGGCCGAAAGGCGCACAATGCGTGCGTGGAGCCTAGTAGGCTGAGCCGGAAGCCCCCGTTATCGGGCAGGGGCATCGCCTTCACCGAGATGGAGGCCGCGCCCTGGATAAGTGGGATAGGTTATCCTATCCAATTAGGGTGGCACCACGAGATTTGAGCTCGTCCCTTGGCGGACGGGCTTTTTTGCGTACCGTCGAAGCCCGAGGCATCGCGGCTCTCAATGTGGTTGTCCCCGAGCGCAGCCCTCTGGCCCTGGCCGCGTGGCCAGGCTGAAAGGTGCGACAGCATCGGCTTTCATCCAACTGACCAGTCAAGCAGGAAAAAGGAGGCCACTACCATGATTAAGAGTTCTAGAGGCAAAATGAAGATCATCTGCCTTGCCGTGGCGGCGGCACTGTTGCTTACAGCCGCAACAGGGCTGGGCCGATCGGCAAAGCTCACTCCCATCAAGATAGGGGCTGCAGGGCCTTACACCGGCGATGTGTCCAAGATCGGGCTTGACGGATTGAACGCCATAAGGATGGCCGTGGATGAGGCGAATGCAGCAGGCGGAATCGGGGGGCGCAAAATCGAGATAGTGGAGGCAGACGATGCAGCGGACCCGTCCAAGGCGATTCTGGTAGCGGAAAAACTCGCGATGGACCGTTCAGTCATCGGTGTTATCGGGCCCATGAACAGCGCCACCGCCCAGGCAGCCCTCCCAACGTATCAGAGAGCAGGCCTTGCCGTCATAAGCCAGTCGGCAACGAATCCCGACTTGACTGAGATGGGCTACACGGTGATGCACAGGATCTGTCCGCGCGACGATGCTCAGGGGCCGGCTTCAGCCCGCTTCATAATAGAAGTCCTAAAGGCAAAGACGGTATACATCATAGATGACAAGACCACCTACGGCCAAGGCCTTTCAGACCAGGTGGAACCGGCCCTCAAGGCTGCAGGCGTTAGGGTTCTCCGAGGGCAGATATCCATGGAGGACAGGGACTTCTCCCCCATCCTCACCCGGGTCAAATCATCCGCGCCCGATTTGGTCTACCTCGGCTTGGCCAACCCCGCACAGGCGGCTAGCTTGATCAAACAGGCCGCGGGCCTCGGACTCAAGCCGGTATTTATGGGCGGCGACGGGCTAAAAGAGAAGGACCAGCTGATCGATGGCGCAGCAGGGCTTGCCGAAGGAATGTATGTCACCTCCATAGGCCGAGACATCAGGGAGGTTCCTGAAGCCCGCAACTTCATCCGGAAGTTCGAGTCGAAATACGGGGCCCTGAGCGTCTTCGGCGGGCAATCGTACGAGGCCGCCAATATTCTGATAGATGCGGCCAGGCGAGCCCATTCCGACCCGATGAAGATAACCCGGGCCAATGTCCTCGCAGCGCTGGGCAAGACCCGCGGCTACAAGGGCATCCTCGGATTCCCGATAAGTTTCGACTCAAAAGGCGATGTGGTGGGAGCCAGCATCTTCGTCTATCAGGTGAAGGGCAAAGAGTTCGTGCCTGTGAAGGAATACCCTGCGACGGTGCGAGCCAAGTAGGCCGGCGCCACGCTCGTCCTCAAAGGTTAGCCCAAGGGCCCAATTCCGTAAAACGCGGCGTCCGCAAAACTCAATTGAGGTGAATTTCATGGAACAGTTTCTGGCTCAAGTTCCGCAACAGATAGTAAACGGGATCACGCTCGGGAGTGTATACGCCCTCCTCGCCCTGGGCTACTCCATGGTTTACGGGGTTTTGAAGATGCTCAACTTCGCCCACGGTGACGTCTTCATGGTCGGGGCCTTCGCGGGCTGGGCAGTCCTCTCCCTCTTCGAACAGAATGGGCTCATAGCCATGCCCGCTCTGGCTCTGGCTGCGATGGCGCTGGGGGCTATAGTCGCGACCGCTCTTCTCGGCGCGGCAATTGAACGGTTCGCTTATAGGCCGCTCCGGGGCGGTTCTCGCCTCGCCCCCCTCATCTCAGCCCTTGGCGTTTCCATCATTCTTGAGAACGCAGCGATGCTCCTCACGTCTGGGAGGGCCAAGACTTTCCCGACTGAGCTCTTGATCCCACAGGACATGGTCGTCCACGTCGCAGGCGCGGCCATCTCTGCGACACGCCTCGCCATGTTGGGCACGTCCATCCTGGCCATGGTCATCCTCGATGCCGTGGTGCTGAAGACTAAGTTCGGCCGGGCGATGCGAGCGACGAGCCAAGACGCGGAGGCGGCGGAATACATGGGAATCCGAACGTCGCTGGTTATATCCGCCACATTCATGCTCGGCTCGGCCCTAGCGGGGCTGGCGGGGGTGATGATAGGCCTGTATTACACCCAAGTAGATTTCATGATCGGGTTTTCGGCAGGAATGAAGGCCTTCACCGCGGCAGTATTGGGGGGAATAGGGAGCTTCCGTGGAGCTGTAGTAGGAGGACTCCTGCTCGGGCTGGCGGAGAGCTTCGGGGTGCTGATCGCGCCCCCGGTCTACAAAGACGCCATCGTCTTTGCTGTGCTAATACTCACCCTCATCCTCCGCCCCCACGGACTCTACGGTAAACCCCAGCAAGCCAGGGCGTGAGGAGCAAGCACGATGGCCAACCGATGAGGCAACGGTATACAATCACTAATCTGAAAGGCGGCATAGCCGATGTCCAATGAATGCGTGAATACCACTGAAAAGCACCCCCACAGCGCATCGCTCCGGCAAACAGAAGCCGAGCAGGCGCAGGTGGCACCGGAAGCGGCCACTCGGGCGTCAAATTCCGCCAAGGCAGCCGATGGGCCCAATCTCGCCGGCGGACTGCTTCGAATCGGACTTTTGGAGCGGTTGGGCCTGTGGCAAAGCGGACGCGTCCCGATCGAGCGCGCCCTCGTCTTCTTGGGCTATGCCGTTCTCTTGCCCGTCCCCTTGATAACGAAGAACTACTACCTGATGCGTGCGGGAGGGTCTGTCGGCATATACCTGATGCTGGCAGCGGGGCTTTCCATCGTGGCGGGACAGGCAGGCCTCCTCGATCTGGGCTATGCGGGATTCTACGGGATCGGAGCATATGTATACGCGCTGCTCGCATCCCCCCAGTTCGGGATACACATGCCCTTTTTCGTGGCAGCCGCGGCATCTGTGGCGGCGGCGGTGATCGCGGCATTTGCCGTGAGCCTGCCGACCCTTCGTCTTCACGGTGACTACCTGGCTATGGTTACCTTGGGGTTCGGCCAGATAGTCCGTATACTCCTGAACAACATGGATCGCCCTATCAACATCACAGGCGGCCCAAACGGGATAGTCGCAATAGATCCGCCGCACATCTTCGGCTCGTCTTTAGCGTCAATGGAATCGCAATACATTCTCATCTGGATTTTCGCCGCGGCGGTGCTGATAGGCGTATCGAGGCTCGCAGGTTCCAAGGTGGGCCGGGCATGGAATGCGCTGCGTGAGAACGAGACTGCCGCGGAATGCATGGGCGTGAACGTGAGGAAATACCGAGTGTCGGCCTTCGCAGGCGCTGCAGCAATCGCCGGACTTGCCGGAGCACTCTTTGCTTCCTGGCAGGGGGCGGTCTTTCCTCAGAATTTCACTATGAGCGAGACCATCGCCCTCTACTGCATGCTCGTGCTGGGCGGGACTCGAAGCGTGCCAGGGATAATGCTGGGAGTGCTGCTTCTTCAGGTGCTGCCCGAGGTTCTTCGCGCATACAGCGTCTATCGGATGCTCATATACGGCTTCGCCCTGGTACTGCTCGCGATCTTCCGCCCCCAAGGCTTGATCGCCACAGGCGAAAGACTGGTCGGGGTCGACCCGACCCGAGCACATGGCGCACACCCTGGCCCAGGTATATGTCTGGGCACAAATGCGAACGCAGGTCTTGCCGAAAGAACAACAGATGATGCCGTGTCTGCTTCATCCTGCCCCATACCCGATAATGTCGGCGAGCCGGAAGCTATCCGCAGCGCGAGCACATCGGCGTCGCCAGGGCAAACCACAGTTCTCGAGGTTACGGGGTTAAGCTGCCGTTTCGGGGGAGTGCAGGCTCTTTCGGATGTGAGTTTCACGGTCAAGCGCGGCGAAATCCTCGGGATAATCGGTCCCAACGGAGCGGGTAAAACGACCCTTTTCAACCTGATTACAGGCCTTGCGAACCCAAGTGCGGGCGACATCAGACTGTACGGGCAATCGATCGTAGGCAAATCCCCGCACGAAGTGGCAGCGATGGGAGCGGCGCGGACGTTTCAGAATATAAGGCTTTATGAAACACAAACCGTCCTCGAGAACGTCCTCGCCGGACGCCACCTGAAGCAAGACGCACACCTTTGGGAGGTGCTTTTCAGGACAAAGTCCCATGTTCGCAAGGAAGAGGAGGACATCTTGTGCGTAAGGCACATCCTTTCGGACATGGATTGCGGCCTCGAGAAGCGGGAATCTGACATCGTTGCAGAGCTTTCATACCCCGACAAACGCCGAGTGGAGATGGCCCGAGCGCTGGCCACAGGTGCGAAGTTCATCCTCCTCGACGAACCTGCCGCCGGGATGACGTCGGAGGAGATCGCGGCGATGGCGAGAGAGATCGTGGCGCTTCGGGACCGCGGCTACACCATCGTCGTTATCGAGCATCACATGGACCTGATCGCGTCGGCGTGCGA
>DUWJ01000115.1 GCA_012842765.1 Bacillota bacterium
ATCGACGACTGATAACGGCGCTCCTCTGCCTGATCCTCATGAGCCTCTGCAGCATCGCTGCCGCGCAGCGGGAAACGGAGATCAGAATCGGCGTCTACGAACCCATGACCGGGGCCATGGCAGCTGGCGGCCAGATGACAATGGAAGGCATCCAGCTCGCCCACGAACAGAGGCCTACGGTCTTAGGACTCCCGGTCAAAGTGATCCTAGTCGACAACCGCAGCGACAAAGTTGAAGCCGCCACAGCGGTCACCCGGCTCATCCAGAAAGACAAGGTTTGCGCAATTATCGGCAGCTACGGAAGCGCCCTCTCCATGTCGGGCGGGCCCGTGGCCCAGGCGGCAAAGGTCCCGGTCATGGGATGCTCGCCTACAAACCCCTTGGTTACACTTGGCAATGACTACTACTTCCGCGCCTGCTTCATCGACCCATTCCAGGGCCGCGTCATGGCGCAGTTCGCCTACGAAAAGCTTGGCGCCCGTACCGCAGCCATCATCCAGGACATCGCCCAAGACTACGCAGTTGGCCTTGCCAACTTCTTTAAGCAAGCCTTTACTGAAATGACTGGGAACCCCAAATCGATAGTCGCCTTCACCTCATATCAAACAGGCGACCGCGACTACACTGCGCAGCTGACCTACGTGGCCAACGCAAAACCGGATGTAGTCTTCGCCCCCGGCTACTACGCCGACGCAGCAGTCCTCATAACCCAGGCCCGCTCGCTAGGGCTTAAGATGCCCTTCCTCGGCGGAGATACTTTTGAGGCCCCCGAATTCATCCAGATAGGCGGAAAGAACGTCGAAGGCGTCTACTTCAGCACCCATTACAGCGCGGACGCCCCGGTAACCCCAGCCTCAGAGAAATTCGTAGCCCTGTACAAGGCAAAATACAAGATAGCCCCGAACACCTTCGCCGCATTGGGATACGACTGCTACAACCTGGTCCTCGACGCCATCGAGCGCGCGGGCTCATCAGACCCCAAAGCCATCCGCGATGCCATGGCCAAAACCAAGAATTTCATGGGCGCAACAGGCATCATCACCCTCGATAAGAACGGCGATGCCACGAAGAGCGCAGTAGTTCTGGTGGTCAAGGATGGCCAGTTCAAGCTGGTCGATGTCGTGCACCCGCGTTAATCAGAATAACCTTTGCTGAGGAAAGGAGCCCGGATAGGACAGGATTTCGCCCAGGTAGGGGCCGACCTGGCTTCGCACAACACGCGGCCCAACGCCTGATGGGAGGTTGAAGACGATGACTGTGGAGATCTTACTCCAGAATATTGCGAACGGAATAACCCTCGGCAGTCTCTACGCATTGCTAGCCATAGGCTACACCATGGTCTATGGCATCTTAGGGCTCATCAATTTCGCCCACGGCGAGATCTTCATGGTCAGCACCTACTTCGCCTTCTATGGGACGGCCGTTTTTGCCCTCCCATGGCAGGTGGCATTCGTGCTAGCCATCGTCCTCACAGCCCTTTTGGGAGTCGTCATTGAACGCGCCGCCTACAGGCCGCTCAGAGACGCGCCCCGGATCTCCGTCCTGATCTCCGCCATAGGCGTCTCCTTCCTCATGGCAAACTTAGGGCTTGTCATATTCGGCGGGAGGCCGAAGACCTTCTATCGGCCTCCCATCTTCCAGACCCCCATCGAGCTGGGAGGAGTCAAAGTAGTAGCGCTCTTCTTCGTCATCCCGCTGCTCACAGCCATCCTCCTCGTCATCCTCAACTACATCGTATACAGGACAAAAACAGGCCTTGCCATGAGGGCCGCCCAGTGGGATTTCGACACAGCCCGCCTCATGGGCGTGGACGTGGACCGTGCGATCTCCATCACCTTCGCGATCGGCTCCGCCTTAGCAGCAGTGGGCGGGATCATGTGGGGCCTCAGGTTTGCAGAGATAAACCCGAACATGGGCCTCTTCCCAGGACTGAAGTGCTTCATAGCCGCAGTATTTGGGGGCATCGGCAACATAAGCGGAGCAGTGCTCGGCGGATTCATACTCGGCTTCGGAGAGATCATGCTAGTAGCCTTACTTCCAGGGCTCGCCGGATACAGGGACGCCTTCGCCTTCATCGTGCTCATTCTGATTCTCCTGGTCAGGCCGACGGGCCTACTCGGCGACAAGCAAAGGGTGAAAATATAATGGCAGGAAAGAGCATTTTGAAGCCAATACTGAAGATAGCGGCCGTCTGCGCAGCCCTCGTCCTCTTCTTCCTACTTCTCTGGTGGGGGCAAGAGCATTGGGACGCCTACGCCGTCCGGATACTCAATCTTTGTGGGATCTACATCGCCATAACCTTGGGCCTCAACCTCTGCAACGGGTTTACAGGCCAGTTTTCCTTGGGGATCGCTGGTTTCATGGCAGTCGGCGCGTACACCACAGCGCTCCTTACAATGGCGCCCGAGATAAAGCAGGCAGTCTACTTCATCGAGCCACTAATATACCCGCTCAACTCGATTCAGTGGGGCTTTTTCCCCGCCCTTCTCATGGCAGCCGTCGTCTCAGGAATCGTGGGCTTTCTCGTGGGCGCCCCGGCCATACGCTTCCGCGGGGACTACCTGGCCATCACCACCTTGGGCTTTGCCGAGATCATCCGCGTCGTTTTTACGAACATCGTACCAATTACCAACGGCGCCCTGGGGCTTAAAGGGATTCCCCCACACACAGACCTCGTCTGGAGCTGGGGTTTCGCTCTGATCTGTATCGCAATCATGGCAAGACTCATGAAATCGAGCTTCGGGCGGGCGCTCAAAGCCATCCGGGATGATGAGATCGCCGCTGAAGCCATGGGGGTCAACCTCTTCTCCCACAAATGCCTCGCATTCGTATTGTCGGCCATGATGGCAGGCGTAGGCGGAGGACTACTCGGAAACCTCATAACCACCATCGACCCGAACATGTTCAGGTTTCCGCTCACCTTCACAGTCCTCATGATGGCAGTCCTCGGGGGGTTGGGGAGCATCACCGGCACAGTAATCTCCGCCGTCCTCGTCACAGTGGCTATGGAGGCATTGCGGGCGCTCGAAGAACCCCGGGTCATCTTCGGCCTCGCGCTCCCGGGAATTCCGGGGATGCGAATGGTGGTCTTCTCAATCGCCCTGATGATAGTCATCCTCTTCTTTCCCAAGGGATTCATGGGCGACAGAGAGATCTCGCTCGATCGGGCAAAGAGATTTGCAACGCGGTTGTGCCGTACAAATACGAGCAGACAGGGGTAATGCGAAATGTCCAAGAACACGGTTCCCGCACTAGTCTGCGAAAACGTAACAATGAAGTTCGGCGGGCTCACAGCGGTGAGCGACTTCAATCTGCGCGTGCCGGAAGGAGCCCTCTACGGATTGATCGGCCCCAACGGCGCCGGCAAGACAACCGTCTTCAATATCGTGTCAGGCGTTCTCCGCCCATCTGCCGGGGCAATCAAGCTCTTCGGCGACGACATCACAGGGCTCAGCCCGGATCGGATCGCCTATCGCGGCATAGCCCGGACTTTCCAGAACATCAGGCTCTTCCAGAACCTCACAGTCCTCGATAACGTACTTGTCGGCCTCCATCTCAGGCGCGAGGTCAATCTCGCACAGGCCCTACTTGCCCTGCCCCAGCACAGGGCTGAGGAAGCCCGAATGGCCCAGACCGCAACCCAACTGCTCGAGGAAGTCGGCCTGGACGACTTCTCCGACTACCGCGCCAACGCGCTTCCATATGGCCAGCAGCGCCGACTGGAAATCGCCCGGGCCCTGGCCACAAAACCCAAAGTCCTTCTCTTGGATGAACCTGCAGCCGGAATGAACCCCGCGGAAACAGAAAACCTTATGCGCCTCATCACCGATATCCGGGAAGAGTTTGGCGTAACAATACTCTTGATAGAACACGAGATGAAAGTGGTTATGGGAATCTGCGAGCGCATGACAGTCCTCGATCACGGCGAGATCATCGCCGAAGGCACCCCGGCGGAGATCCAGCGAAACGAGAGGGTAATCAAAGCTTATCTGGGGGGCGGAGCAGTTGTTGGAAATAAAGGATCTTGAGGTCTACTACGACGGAATCCATGCCATCAAGGGCGTCTCTCTGACCGTGCCCCAAGGGACTCTCGTCACCTTGGTAGGCGCTAACGGCGCAGGCAAAAGCACCCTGCTCAGAACGATCTGCGGATTAAAAAAGCCCTCATCCGGCCGGCTCCTCTACGAGGGGCATAACCTGCTCGACATGGGCGTGACCCAGATAGTCAAAGCGGGCATAACCATGGTCCCTGAAGGAAGACAGATCTTTCCCGACCTCACAGTCATTGAAAACCTCCACCTTGGTGCCTATTCCCGAACTGACCAAGATGAGATCGCCCGCGATCGCGAGCGCGTTTTCAACCTTTTCCCGCGGCTGAAAGAGCGCGCTGCCCAGAAGGGCGGGACTCTGTCAGGCGGCGAACAGCAGATGCTTGCAATAGCCCGGGGCCTCATGGCAAAACCATCGCTCCTGCTCATGGATGAACCATCACTCGGCCTCGCCCCCATCCTCGTGGAAGA
>DUWJ01000116.1 GCA_012842765.1 Bacillota bacterium
ATCGCCGGATCCACCAGATCGGCGAGGCATTCAGCAGAATTCACGCCTTCTATCTCCCGAAGCTCAGCCGTTATCTGCTGCAGCCGCCAGCCAGGCATATCGCGAATGACTACATAGGCCTCCCGCATGCTCCCAAAAGCCTCACTGAACTCCTCCATAGCGACGATTGACGGTATCTCCTGGGGAAAGGTCGCCTCCAAGTCGTAATTGAGCTCTACCTTGGAGTACCCATAATAGCCCGCGGCCATGATTACAACAGCCAGGGCAAAAACAGGCACTCTGCGCCGGATCGCCCAATTTGCGATCCCGTCAAATCTGGGAAGAAACGATCGGTGGGCAAACTTGTCGATGACACCTTGAAAGACCAGTACCAGACTGGGAAGTACCGTCAATGTAGCGATTACGGAGAGGAGTATGCCCCTTGCCATGAAAAGCCCCATATCCGCCCCGAGCCTCACGCTCATCAGCGCGAGCGCCGCAAATCCGGTGGCAGTTGTAATGGCACTTGCAACGACCGCCGTTGCAGTGCTGGCAATCGCCTTCTCCATCGCTGTCTCCGGGTCGTGCGTTTTGCGTTCAGCCTGGAAACTGTGGATGAGGAAAATGCAGTAGTCCATCGTCACGCCAAGCTGCAACGCAGCAGCGCATGAGTTGGTTATGTATGACACCCGTTGTCCGAAGATGTACGCAATTCCCATGTTGTAGGCATAGGCCGCCCCTATAGTCGCCATGAATATGAAGGGCAATGCTACCGAAGGCAAAGCAAGCAAAAGCACGAGGAATATCAAGATGACCGCCGCCCGAACCATTCCAGGCGTTTGGCTCATCCCCAGATCCTTCATTTCAATGCCACTTACAACCTGGCCTATGAGACGCTGATTATCGTCTAACATGGCCTTGATGTCGGCTATCGCTTTTTCGGATTCAAGCGATATGCCGCCCTCCGCCAGATGCACCAACAGAAATGTGATGTCGCCCTTATAGAACTGGGAGACGATTTCTTCTCCAAGATAGTCGTGGGGGATCGCTGGGTCCGAAATGTCCGAAATCCAAAAGACGGACGAGACCCCATCGACCTGTTCGATCATCTCCTTCAGCTTGAGGACTTTCCAATCGGGATCATCCCTGATGACAACTATTGCACGATCAGCATAATGAAACTCCCTATCCAGAATATCCATTCCCCGTACGGAATCGAGGTCGTCCGGAAGGTATGACATGAGATCATATTCTATTCTGGCATGAAGCACGCCATATACTGACGGAATCAACAAGATCAAGGCTATAACCAAGACAAGATGCCTGTTTTTCACGATCGTGTGAGCCAATAGTTGCATACCAGATCTCCATCCACAAATTACTGCACTGACCAGTCAGTGCAGTAATATGGTAGCGCTATCCCCTTCCCCTGTCAACAGGCCCAATTGACTCCACCAGCCCAACAGGACTCATATAGTTGACCACTGCTGCGGCCTGACAGCCTCTCACCGTACGTGCCTAGCACTGAATGCGCTGCCAAGCGCCTTGGGTACTGCACTTGAGCGGGATGCAAGAGAATGTGCGTGTGGCCATTGACTTTGGGACCCTATTGCCTTAAAATCAAATGCGACTGAGCAGAACCTTTAAGGGTAGCCCCGTGAGGCTAACAAGGATCGCTGCACGCATGCTGTTCCTGCCTGGCCTCACGGCTTGTGCAGGTTCTTTTTATGCCCACAATTAAGGAGGGTGGCCCATGCAGCTTCGAGACAAGAA
>DUWJ01000017.1 GCA_012842765.1 Bacillota bacterium
AAAAGGTTTTCCATCGACGAGGCGGCAGTGCGGGCGCTGGAGGCTGGGGCGGATATCGCTCTGCTCTGTCACAATCAGGCCGAGCAGGCCGTGGCGATTGAGGGCATATGGGATGCTGTGAGGAGTGGAAGGATCTCAGAGGAGAGGGTGGATGAATCGGTCAGGCGAATTTTGGGGCTCAAGGAACGTTTCGGCTTGCTTGCTCCAGAGAGATACCTCGTCCGACGCAGCCTGAAGCCGGTAGGAAGCCCGGAAAATCGTCGTGTTGCCCTGGAGATCGCAAGGGATTCGGTGACCCTTGTTGCGAATAGACAGGCACTCATTCCCATGACGCCGGAGGATTACCCGGGCCTTGTAGTCATGTCTCCCGACATCCGAGGGCTGACACAGGTCGAAGACGGTCAACTGGCGGAATCTCCGCTTGTTGCAGAGATCAAGCGCTTTGTTCCTGGGGTTCGGGATTTCGGTTTTTCCCAGTCCCCCGATGAACGGGAAATAGCGGAGGCGGTCAGTTTTGCGAGCGCCAAAGATGCGGTGATTATCGGCACATACAACGCCCACCTCTACCGAGAGCAAGGCAGACTGGTCAGGGCTTTGCTGGAGGCGCTCGATCCAAACATCCCCGTGGTGGTTGTGGCGCTCAGGAATCCATACGACATTCAACAGTTCCCGTCTGCAGAGACGTACATAGCCGCCTACGGGTTCAGGGAGTGCACGATGCGAGCCGTGGCGGAACTTATCTTCGGCGCGATCGCGCCCAAAGGGAGGCTGCCCGTTTCCATCCCGGGGATATGCGCTTGCGGGGCCGGGTTGACTCTATAGGGAGGAGAGTCGGGTCGCTTTGTGTTCAACGATGAAGGTTGTGGGCCTTATGTCAGGCACATCCGCTGACGGCATAGATGCTGCCCTAGTGGAGATAGAGGATCGGGATTCGGGCCTGAAAGCGGAGACGTTGGCGTTTGGCAATTACCACTATCCTGAGAGAGTGAGAGAGAAGATATTCGAGCTTTTCTCCCCCAAAACGTCTTCAGCGGATAGAATATGCAGGTTCAACTTCGTGCTGGGCAGGCTCTTTGCAGATGCTGCGGTTTCTGTGATAGAGCAGGCGGGCTTGGAATTAGGAGATGTAGATCTCGTGGCCATGCACGGCCAGACCGTATGCCATCTGCCCTGGGCAGGAGAAGGGGAGTTCCAAGTCCCTTCAACGCTCCAAATAGGCGAGCCCGCGGTAGTGGCCGAGCGCACCGGCATAACCGTCATCTCGAACTTCAGGTCGCGCGATATTGCAGCAGGCGGCCAGGGGGCTCCATTGGTACCTTATGCCGATTACATCCTCTTTCGCCATGAGGACAAGACGAGGGTTGTGCAGAATATAGGGGGGATTGCCAATATGACGGTCCTGCCCCGCGGCGCGCGGCCTCAGGATGTGATCGCTTTCGACAATGGGCCGGGGAACATGGTGATAGATGCGGTGGTGAGCGAAGTCACTGGGGGATGCATGGATTACGATGTGGACGGGGCTATTGCGGCAAGGGGCAGAGTGGTAGAGGAATTCGTGGCGGAGCTGATGGATCATCCTTTTGTGCGGATTGAGCCTCCCAAGAGCACGGGGAGAGAGGAATTTGGCGCGGAGTATGTAAAGAGTGTCATGGCTCGGGCGCGGGCCTTAGGAATCGGCGACGAGGACATTGTCGCGTCTGTCACGGCTTTTACCGCTGAATGCATCGGCAAGCATCTGAGCGACTTGGTGGTGCCTGAATATGGGTTGGACGAGCTGATCATCGGGGGAGGCGGCGCCTACAATCCCACCTTGATGAGGATGATCAGGGAGCGAGTGGATCCTGTGCCTGTTGTAACTCACGAGGCGTATGGGATATCGAGCGATGCCAAAGAGGCCATCGCTTTTGCGATCCTCGGATATCTCGGCATACATGGGATCCCGGCGAATCTGCCTAGCGCGACCGGCGCCCATCACCAGGTTCTGCTCGGAGCCATAACGCCCGGGCGCCGGTCGGAGAAGGTATGGGATCGGCTTTAGGCTACACAAGGACACTTTGAGGGGGCAGGAGACAGATGACAAATGACAGAGATGAAAACAGGGTGCAGCAGACTAAGAATGCCGACTACTGCCTTGTAACTATCCGCGGACGATATCCTTCTCTTGCTCCTGCCGAGCAAAAAGTCGCATTCTTCATCCTCGAGCACCCTGAATCCGCCGCCGAGATGACCTCGGTTCAGCTGGCTGCAGCTGCAGGAGTGAGCGAGTCGACTGTG
>DUWJ01000117.1 GCA_012842765.1 Bacillota bacterium
CGGATATGTCGAGCTTAACATAGCTTTTCGGTCTCGACCTTTCAGCCATATCAGGGGACGCGAGTCGTAAGCATGAGCGTGATCCCTGATGCAAGAGACGCATTCTAAGAAGATGAACGCGTGACGGCTCGGCTTTCAATTCTTGAACTTTCGAGTTACGTGGACGGGCGAAAATGACGCGATCCAGGTCACCAGCGCGCAAGCATCGGAAATCCGCGCTCAGAAGCTTAACCCCCTTATTCACAAGCAACCGCATAGCCTATGTCCGGCAAAAAGCGATTGCACAAAAGCCGAACGAAGAACATTAGCCAGCTAACAGGCATACCCCTTGCTTTTATTCAGCTCGCCCGAGAACAAAATGGGAGCCATTGTTCATCTCACATTCCGCATATCACATATTCTACATAATTATCTATAACGTGGTGGACCAAACGCCGTGTCCGAGTAGTGCATAGAAGGCATTGTACTCTACATTCTACGTCCCTCGCATCCCACTTCGAAGCTTATGCCGCTATTCAGGAAATCGGCTGCGGCTTCAGCCAGTATCGCGGCCCCATACACCAGGGCTTTCTTGTCAAACGAAGCATCAGGATGGTGGAGTCCGGGCGAAAAGTTGGCCCCAAGGCCGATGTAAGCGGCATGCAGTCTTGGAGTTCTCCTTGCATACCAGTGAAAATCCTCAGACCCAGGAGTCGTGATCTTCTCTACAACGCCTCCCTCTCCCAGCACCGAGACTATAGCCCGGCGCGCCAGAGCGATCATGCCCTCATCATAGCGTGGGGCCGGCATCTGCTTTTCTCTTTTCAGCCCTGCCTCGGCGCCATTAGCAGCCACGACAGCCCTGACCGCCCCATCCACCTTGGAACTAAGCTCATCTGCGATCTGATCAGACTCGCTTCTGATGTTCACCGTCAGGCTTCCCCTCTCCGGTATGACGCCGCCTGGCCCATCTCCCGCACTCAACGCAACTACGTTGACAGTCGCACACCTAAGCGGATCGGGTTTGACATTATTTACAGCCAAGGTTGCCATAGCCACAGCGTCCGCCACGTTTATCCCAAGGTGAGGCCGCCCCGTGTGAGACGGTTTCCCAACCACTGAGTAACTAAGGGTTCTCCCTGCCGAATGCCAAAGACAAGGTGTTGCCTGCCCCACACGGCACTCTGACACAGGCCGCAGATGCATTCCGATCAAGGCATCTACTCCCCGGACTGCGCCCGCTTCTATCATCCTGCCAGCGCCCAGCCCTGTCTCTTCCCCGGGCTGAAAGATCAATCTTAGCCTGCCTCTGGCCCCGGCACACCGCCGGGCCAGCATGAGTCCTGCCGTTATGACTATTGTCGAATGAGCGTCGTGACCGCAGGAATGAACCCAAACCTCGCGTCCATCTATGTCATGCCTCATTGCGTCCATATCGGCCCGAAGGGCAATCACCGGTCCCGTCAGATCACCCGCAGCAGGATCTCCTAAGTCAGCCACTATCCCCGTATCCGCAAGGCCCTTCTTCACATCAAACCCGGCTTCCGAAAGCCTGTATGCTATGAAACCCGCAGTTTTCGTCTCCTGAAATGGAGGCTCCGGCATCCCATGGAGTGCAGTCCAAATCTCTTCAATTTCGTCCTTCATGTCAACAGCTGCCTCAAGATAGACGCTCATGGCGCGCCTCAACCTCCTCCCATGACCTTGCGAGGTTTTCCCGCACAGCACCGTCAATCTCAACGCCTGCCCGCATCAATGCCAGCATAACCGCCCCAACCACTGGCGGAAATGCCGCGCTGACCACTGTGGCTGCGGGCGCGAGCCGGCCAAGCTCTTCCTCGAAAGGACGCGCAATGACATCGCCCGCCTTGAACACGCTTCCCTGGCGAACTACTGGAAACTCGGCCGAAGCCATGCCAAGTCCATCTGCAGCAGACCACACGGCAAGGGCCAATTCGCGCCCTGCCCGGTTCACGATGTCGAGGGCAACCTCATCGCCCTCCCGGGCCGAAGCCATTACCTGCATGCAGAAATCGGCGATGTCCCTGTTGTTTACCGGCTGCTTATAGAGGACAGATCGGAGTCCATCAACGGTTTCTATCCCGAAATGATCCAACACCCTGTCTGCTAAGGATGTTGGCTTCCCACGGCCGTCATGAGCCTTAGCCGCAGCTTCAAGTCCCAGGCGTCCTATCCACTGGCCGCTACCTTCATCTCCGATGCGATACCCCCATCCGCCAGACCTACGCCGCCTGCCTTCCCCGTCAACAGCCATGGCAATACTTCCTGTTCCGGCAATGATGACCACACCGTACAACTCACCCGTGGCAGCCGCAAGGCCTGCCGCCGCATCATTGTCAGTTGCTATCTCTTCTGCGTCCAAGACCTGGCGGGCCGCCTCTGCCATCTTCTCATTTGGGCGATCAACATCAACGCCTCCAAGCGCAAGGTAGGCCTGGCGAGCCCGGATAACTGCTATCCCCGCATCGGAAAATGCTGCCTGTACGCCTTCGAGCACGGTCTCTGCCGCTTGTGCATGGCTTCCGGGCAGGCGCAGATGATTGGATGGTCCAGCGTAACCCAGTCCAATGATGTTTCCGTCCATTTGTGCTATGGCGCAGGCGGTCTTGGTTCCCCCGCCATCAGCGCCTATTACAACGTCCATTCAAAACCCTCCGGCTATATGAAATTCAAACCCGGAACAGGCAACGGGATCGCATCCGTGCCCCCGAATAACG
>DUWJ01000118.1 GCA_012842765.1 Bacillota bacterium
TAGAAGTACATCAATCGAGTGCGCGAAGAGAGGAACTCCCCTCGCGCACTCGATTGGCTTTTGCCGTGGATTAGTTATTCATGGGCATCTATCGCTACAGTGTGCGGCAGATGCGTCAAAAAGCTCCTGGCCCTGTCAGTTCCCGCTCAGGCCCGAAGTCTGTGACTCCCCATCCGAGCGAGATAATCTTGGGTATGTTAGCCAGATACATATGGCTGCCCAGCAGGACGGAATTTGGCCCGAAGCTGTATACTGCAACGGGACTGCCTGTATGCCCGGTGTGCACCCAACCTATTTCTGCGGATGTTCCGTACGCGCTGCCACTCGTAATGCCGAGACCTCCAGTTTCGTGGTCGGCTACGACTACCACGAGCGTATCGTCTCTTCCCGAAGCGAAGTCGACGGCGACCTGAACGGCGGTTTCAAAATCAAGCATTTCTGTGACTACTCTGTAGCCATCATTATTATGCCCGCCCCCATCTATCTGGTCTCCTTCCACCATGAGGAAGAACCCATTTTCATTTTGGGAAAGGCGCCTGATGGCCTCCTCTGTTAGGTCACCTAGAGTGTAGTTCCGCGATGCCGCCCCAGTGAGTGAACCCGAATTGAGCAGAGCCCATGCCCTAAGGTTGTTATCTGCTTTCAGGTCATCCACATTGTCGACCACTGTGAATCCTTCGTCCTGCAGCTCTTTTAGGAGATTGCGTCCATCGATTCGTGCTCCGTTGTCGGTTCCTGGCACAAAATGTTTGCGGCCTCCCCCCATTACTACGTCAACCCTGTTATCGAAGATGCCTGTGGATATGGCAGGGTCATCGCCTCGATCGCCTGCATGAGACCCGAAACTGGCAGGAGTGGCTCCGGTCACGCTGTCCGTTGTTATGATGCCGGTGGACTTGCTGAGTTCTTTGGCAAGCTCAAGAATGGTTTTGAGAGGGACGCCGTCAGGATCAACGCTGATGGTCCTGTTGTTTACCCAGTACCCTGTGGCCAGTTGAGTGCCGGCTGCTGCGGAATCTGTTACAAGCGAACCACGCGAATGGGTGTTTGCAAGACCAACAATGGGCATCTGTTCGCTTGGAAGGCGGTAGTTGGGGCCTCCGGCACAGATGCGGGCCAGGGTTCGGTGGCTCAGGCCAGTGCCATCGTTGATGAGAAGAATCGCATTCTTGGCTGGTTTCACTGGTTCATGCAGATACAGAACCGGAAGTCCGTCATAGAAGTTTTGGCTTCCGAGATAAACGATTTCTCGGATTGGGGCCTCCAAGGTGTCAGATTCCTCATATGCAGGGGCAATGCTTTGAAGGGCTGTTATAGGTGTCACATCTGCCCGATCCAGCTCATCGGCCCATAATGGGACGTAGTCGATGACGAGCAATTGCCCACCGCCCAGATCGAGCGCCACAACGGATCTAGTCTCTATGTCCGCCCCGGTTGAATCTTTTTCTACGGTTTCCCAAGTTCCTCGGGTGTACTTGTAGTCTAATATCTGGCCTTCGGCTATTTCCAGTGTCGTTGTCCATACGTTGTTGCCAATATGTCTCATGGCGACGCTTGCGGCATCGCGTTGGTTAGCTGCCTCGCTTCCTATGTACACTATGTCACCAGTTGGAGTGCGATCCGGAACTATTACGTAAAAGTCCACTTTGATCGGAGAAGCACCTACAGCTGCTGTGCTAGCTGTTGCCAGCAACAGACAGAGGACGATGAAGCACAAGTGCCGGTTGAAACCATGTTTTCTGTCCACAAGAAGATCCTCCTTTTATTGTTCCGGCTACACGTATAGCCTTGTTGGTATTACAGGCGAAAGCATGCTTTATCGCAGTTTGGCTTGACAGAGATAAAGCAAATGTCCGTACATATGCCGTTATCTATTTCAACGTTTCAGAGCATAATCCTTCAAAGAGTGGACGATCATTTCAGTCGAAGACTCCCTGGCGTTACTGCGGATATCCTATACGTGCCAGGTAACTGTGGCGTTGATGCGCCTTAAGTTTTAAAGAGGAGCGGGAAGGAGTTCACGTGGGCGCGTAGAATAGGAACAATGAATGTCCGTACATTACAATGCCGCCGACTGTCCGTGAACAGGCGGCGAACTGGAGAAAACGGGGGCGGGATTGGCGACAAATTACTCCGCCAAGTGTTGTCCCGTAATTATGGTTGTAAAGGTTTGATGCGATGAGCAATGTCCGTACAAACTTTTGATTGCTGCACTAACTTGTGCATGTGCTACTAAAACATGGGGGTGACTCTCTGATGGGCGCTAACAGCGCTAAGGATCGCCGTTTTGACCGGGTCAGACGATGGATGTTGTTGGCTGTGATCATAGTTTCACTATTGGGCTGTTCAAGCCATGGATTGGCTGCAAAGACTAGACTTATTATATGGTGGCCACAGGGCTCCACAGAGAAGGCGGTATTGCAAGCGGCAATAGCCGACTATGCCAAGGTCAATCCCTCTGTAGAGATCGTTCCGCAGTGGCAACCCGACTCCGATGATACGCAGAAGCTGAAGATAGCCTATGTGGGCGGGAACGCGCCTGACATCGTCAGGATTGACCACGTGTGGGTCCAGGCTCTCGGTTACAAGCGTATGTTCACCGACCTAGTTCCCTATGGCGCAAATTCAGTGAAGAACATGTTTTTCGATCCCACCTGGCAAGCGAATACATACAAGGACAAAGTGTTCGCCCTGCCTTTCGACGCAAACGTGATTTGCCTGATGTACAACAATACTCTTCTCAAATCAACCGGCACCACCGTTCCAACTACCTACGACGAGCTGATAGCTGTCGGAAAGGCCAATACCAGAGATATCAACAATGACGGCAAGACAGATAAATGGGGATACACCATTCCGGTAAGTGCCGGAGGCAGTGGATGGCTCCAGTTCCAGTGGCTCACATGGCTATGGAGGATGGGCGGAGAGGTTCTCAATGAAGACTGGAATCGCGCCGTTTTCAACAGCCCTGAGGGCGTGAAGTCTCTGGAAATGATGATAGACGTAGTCAAAAAGCACAAAATTGCTCCTGATGGCGCATATTACGAAGGCGATTTTTACAATGGCAACGTTGCCATGATCGATATGGGACCGTGGTCCATGAGCGGCAGAGA
>DUWJ01000119.1 GCA_012842765.1 Bacillota bacterium
ACATGGTGCTTAGAGGAAAAGTGGTTGCCGCAACGATATCCTCCCCTGTTCACAGCAGAACAGAACTGGATCAAGCTCGGCGATTTGCAGACGGGCTCGGCATTGAACACGAAGTCATCCACCTCGATCTTCTAGGCATTCCCAGGTTTGCGAGCAACCCTTCCGACCGATGCCATACGTGCAAGCGCGCCATCTTTGAAGCCCTGCTCTCCCTGGCCCAACAACGCGGGATACCCTATGTGATTGACGGATCCAATGCTGATGATGCATCGGACTACCGCCCCGGCATGGCGGCCCTTACAGAGCTGGGGATCGAAAGTCCGCTGAGGGGCGCAGGGTTGACTAAGCAGGAAGTCCGCACACTCTCCCGAAGGATGCATCTTGAGACCGCGAACAAGCCAGCCAGCCCGTGCTTGGCTACACGGATACCCTACGGTCACACGATCACCCAGGCCAAGCTCGACCAGGTTCAGTTGGCCGAAGATTTCATCCGGATGCTATTGTCCAAAGATTCTGACCATATACAGCTTCGCGTGCGCCACCATGGCGACACGGCGCGGGTGGAGGTCACACCCGAACTCATGCACTGCATCGTGGATCACGCCAGATCCATCTCGGAATTCTTCAGACAGCTGGGTTTCACATACGTCGCCCTCGATCTGGGCGGCTATTCCCAGGGCAACCTCAACCGGCTACTCGAGCCCTGACTATGGCGAAGCGTTGAAAGGGGCGATGCACACGATGGATCCCAAGAGCATATTGCTTCTCCTCGAATCGGTAAGGGACGGCGACATAGACCCCGGCGAAGCCCTGGAGGAGCTCCGCATGTTGCCATACGAAGACCTCGGTTTCGCCAAGGTCGATCACCACCGCAATCTTCGAACCGGGTTCCCGGAGGTAATATACTCGAGTGGCAAAACACCTGAGCAGGTAGCGCGGATAGTCCAGGCCATCTTGGATCGGGGAGCCTCAGTACTCTTGGCAACTCGCGCAGACACAGACACCTTCGATGCCGTCCGCCAAGTAGCACCTGACGCAGTCTACCATGAAACAGCGCACATCATATCCGTCCAGCGGGATCTGCCGACCCCCACCGAAGGGATGGTGCTCGTAGCGGCCGCGGGGACTTCCGACATGCCTGTTGCGGAAGAGGCGGCGGTAACTGCAGAGATCATGGGTAACAAGGTGGAACGCCTGTATGACGTCGGTGTGGCAGGCATTCACCGCCTGCTCGATAAAGTCGATCTGCTCCGGTCAGCACGGGTGCTCATAGTTGTGGCAGGAATGGAAGGCGCTCTCGCCAGCATAATTGCCGGCCTGGTAGACAAGCCAGTCATCGGAGTCCCCACCAGCGTGGGCTATGGCGCCAGTTTCGGCGGACTGGCTCCCCTTCTGACCATGTTGAACAGCTGCGCTGCCGGAGTGTCAGTGGTCAACATCGACAACGGTTTCGGCGCAGGATACCTCGCGTCGATAATCAACCGGTTGGGCGAGGATAATCCCGACCCCATTTAGGAGGCATTCACTGATGATAGCCTATTTCGACTGTTATAGCGGCATCAGCGGCGACATGATCCTGGGCGCCCTCATCGATGCAGGGCTTGACCCGGATGATCTCCTCTCAGAGCTTTCCCGGCTCGAGCAGGGCGGGCTCGAACACTTCGACCTCGCAGTCAGCAAAGTGCTGCGGAAAGGCATCGGCGGCACACACGTCGAGGTCATAACGGCCGAAGCCCACCAAGAGCGCGACCGCGAGCATTCTCATGACCATCATCACGGCCATGATCACGAGCATGACCACGACACTTTATTCAGAAACCTCTCGGCCATAGAAAAGCTGCTCGATGGGAGCGGCCTGGATGCGGAGGTTCGCGAAACGAGTCGCGCCATCTTCCGGCGCCTTGCAGAGGCCGAAGCATTAGTTCACGGAATTCCCGTCGATCGCGTGCATTTCCACGAGGTAGGCGCGATAGATACGGTTGTTGACGTGGTAGGCGCTGTTGCAGGCCTGCGAATTATGGGAGTGGAGAGGGTATTCGCATCGCCCATCCATGTAGGGACAGGCCTCGTGAGGTGCGCCCACGGCACCCTGCCCGTGCCGGCGCCTGCCACCGCCGAGCTGCTCCGCAACGTTCCGGTGTACGCCACCGGCGTTCGAGGAGAGCTTGCCACGCCAACCGGCGCGGCAATCATCACTACCCTCGCGGAATCCTTCGGGCCCATACCTGAGATAAGCATAGAGCGAATAGGATACGGGG
>DUWJ01000120.1 GCA_012842765.1 Bacillota bacterium
AACTTCAGTCCGCCACCGAGCGTAGACGTCACTGTCGAAGTAAGCAGCGAGCCCATTTACCAACCCCTGAGCAGCCTTCTGCCTGAATTCAGGCTGACGGAGCTTCTCGTTTTCCTCACTTGTAGACATATATCCCACTTCCACCAGCACAGCTGGCACCTGTGTCTCCTTGAGAACGTAATAGTCCTTGCGGCGAACCTTTCTGTCAACCAGCATGATCTCTTTAAGCAAGCAATAGTGAATCTGTGTGGCTAGCTCCTGGCTGTAATCAATCATATTATAGTAGTAGGTCTCAGTTCCACACGGAAAAACATTGAGCACCGAGTTACAATGGATCGACAAAAATGCGTCAGGCTTCACCTCATTGGCCATGCGGGGCCTGTCGCCAAGGGGAACTGTAGAGTCATCTTCGCGCGTCATAACCACAGTGGCCCCGGCTTTCACCAATAGGTCTCTCGCACGGAGCGCAATGTCAAGGTTGATCTCCTTCTCATAGAGGCCGTCATGGACTGTGCCCGGATCTGATCCACCATGGCCCGGATCCAGCATGACAGTCCGTCCATAAATGGGTGAACTCCCCACTCTGATAGTGGCCGTCGTCCTGTCGGCCGAGATCTCGACTGAATGCACCCACCGAGTCGCCTCGGGCTGCAGGTCCAACACAATTCTGCCTACGTCAGCAGTAAACTGAGCAAATCTGATTTTCTCCACCCCAGCGGATTCCACCGGCAGCGAACCATATCCCCCTGCCCACACACCCGGGAGATCAACCCCAATACGTTCCGGACTCCTGAGCCTAAAAGTCTTGAACTCCACGGGCCCCGAGGTCACAATCTGGATCACTGTGCACCCAGGTTCCTCAAACACATCCATTTTCGATACAGTGATGGCGAAATCGATCAGTAGCTCGTTGGCATTGGATTCAGGTGAACGAATAATTGGGGAGTATCCCTTCTTCAAACCGAATTCGAGTCTTGCCGTGGTTGGCTCAGGCTGAGATGCTTTAACCCAGTTAACGGGGCCGATCTCGTCCCGAAGATCGGTGATCCCACCTGCCGCCGTTGTGCCTTTCATGTCAATGTGCCAACAACCGCCCCCGTCATCCACTGGAGAACCGTGCTCTATTGGAGCGTCTCCCTTCACTCGCAACCTGGGAATGCTCGTATCTTGGTCGAGTCGGATCTCCCCGACGAGCGTGTTGAAGCGAATGGCCAATCGGGACGGCATTCCGGGCTCATACGATATGGTGTATCCCAATGGAGCATTGAGATCCACGACCACTCGGACAACCCCAGGCCTGTTCATGGCGGCTCTTACGCGCTGCACTGCACCGTAGGACACATCGAACCCCTGAAAGGACGGGGACAGCACAGCATCATGTATGTCCACTACCACCCGATCCGGTTGACGCAGAATGAAGTCAGAGCATTCAAAACCGCCGTCCGCCTCGACAATGATCGTCACTCTTCCATCTTCCACCGAAAACGAAGCGGATGAAACAGAAGTTCTCTGGTAGGCAACTGTGACCGTCCCGAGATCGAAATCGACGCCTGCTTTCAAGCCGAGCAACGCTAGGTCCTTGACGCTTATCGCTATTCGCCCGGTGGACAGGTCAGGCAGCGACGAGAGCTCAACTTCCTGCCCGTTGATGTAAGCAGTCCTTTGTCCCGCCTTTATCACCGCAACAGTTCTGTCCGTAGTAAACACCGATTCTTTTGTCGATTCTATCCAGGTTAGATCTCCTCCAAGGCCCGCGGCGAGAGAACGCATGAGCACGAATGGTCCGTTGTCAACGCAGACTATGCCGTCCGCTATTTCGACAAAGCCATTGCCTTGCGCAATTCGAAGGACCAATGGACTGTCGGCTAACGCAGATCCTGAAAAACAGACGAACGCTGTGAGCATGATGATCAACACCCTCAAGCGCCTCTCGATGCAACGCAATCGCACAGCCCCCTCTGTGAACGTCCTCAATCACTTTTTTCTACTCTTTTCGGCATAATCCTCTGCACCCACGATCAATCGCTTCTAGACGCTTGGCAATCGTGGAACCACAGCTACAAAACTGTGCGATTCAAATGACTATTTCTCATTTCAGCTGGACATCATAGGCTAAAGGAGGCGACAAAAATGAAAGTTGGGTTTTCAGGAAGGCCGGCGCCGCCCAGAGAAATGCGGGCGCCTTTCGGGTCAACGCCACTAGAGCGGATGCAACGATATGTATCGGCCTGCTCCGAGATGGAGCTTGGGTGTTTGGAAGTGCCAGCCACCCTCGTGTTTGGCAAAGGAGATTGGCGCAATCAGTTTCTCTCTGCGTGCACAGAGCCAGTTCGCACAGAACCCAAGAGAAATCCTTCGCCCGTGGATGTTCTCGTACGTGTCAGGTTCACTGACGGAGTCGATCCTCGGGCAGCGGAGTCCAGTCCGTGCACAGCTGCTACCCTAACATACGCCAGACACCTAATACGCCTGTTCGGCGGCGCTCTTGTCACATTGCAGTTCAAGCCATCCCATGCTTCTCTTATTGGAAAAGCCCCAGTTCCCACCGGAGAATCCGGAGCTGCAAAAGTCGGGCTGGTCGTTGACTTCGCTGACCAATCAGGAGTGCAAGCAGCTGCCAGAATCGTCAGGAAATCGAGACACTATATAATGCTGCCCATAGTGGCGATCACCTTGGACAATATGATCAAGGCAGAGCGTCAAATAATGCGGGCACTAACAGTATGCTATAACGAAAACGGAGGAGGCGAGATCTTTGTCTACCTTGCGCTTCCACAGTCTGGCGCAGCAGCTGGTCGTGTAGCTTCTCGTAATTGGGAAGCCATTTTGGAAACGATAGCTAATTTCGAATGCTCTAGAGGCTCTGATGTGGGCTTGCTTTTTTCCGGTCCTGGATCGGAAAAACACGCGCGCGCAATGGCTCAGATGGTCTCCGCCCTTTACCCGCCCCGTTGCGGAGCTGGCGTCGAATCTGACCTCGTAACGCGCATAGGCTCAACAGTAAGAATACGCGATGTCGAGCTCGGATTGGACATGGAATACTTCATCGTTGCGCCTGAACAAGCGTCAGCCAAGAAGGGGTTCCTCTCTAGCGAATCACCAGTAGGACGTGCAATAATCGGACAACCTCGCGGCTCCACAGTGCAAGTGGCGGCGCCAGGCGGGCCGATACTATATGAACTGCTAGAAGTGCTCAACAACTGACAAAGCTAGATCTTGCCCGCCAGGCTAAACAAGCCATAGGCAAGCAACGCGAGAATGAACGCCTGGCTCAGGGGATTTGTGCATACTCGAAAGTGCCAGTTGCAGATCGAAGCGGCCTTGTTCACGGTCATGATCATCGATACCAAGCTCGGAAAAACCTCGCCGGAAACCATCGCTGAAGCGGGATTTCAGTTTCAGTCTGACGTTGATTACACATAAGCAGATCTGACTGGACTTGCGCATCTCAGACATGGCTTGCCTTCGGCCATGGTTATGCAGCGGTCATCCGGCAGTTGTATTCGACAGTTCACATAAGACTGTGCCTTCTTTGGAAGCAACACGTCGCCATGCACACTGGCTCCCAAACAATCGGATCCAAAGAGAGCACATCTATGCTGAGATAAGCACGCCACCCTGCATCGGACGTTTCCGACCTGAGCACCTCCTCAAGTTCCAGGATCTTATCATAGCGCTCGCGCTGGTTAGCTATGTTGATCGCGTAGGAGATCTCTGCCCGCAGTTCCTGTGCACGCTTGTAGAAGCTCCAAGGCACGTTGCGACCGTACAAAACTATGTCAAGGTTCCCTGCCACCTCCTGCAATTGGCGTACAATCTCCTTCCAGTCATGGCCTTCGCCAAAGTAGACATTATCACTAATGCTCTCTACTTGAAGTGATGCCGCACTGATTATCTTTTCAAACTCGGACTGCCCAGGCACTTGAATTCCTCCCGTCTCCAATTCTTTCATGCTGATCCTATCACAAGGCAATATAATCTTGTATCGCCTCCTTCCTAATACCCATGTATGATATTTGGAGTGATTTTAGCCCTTTCCTTACTAGTTCTGTCATATCGCTTCAAGCAGGCCGTAGGTGCCTGTGGCACTTTTTTTGCCAGCAATATGTGCTGCCAGCTGCTTCCGCCAGATTCTTGTCCGAGTTACCATCATCATGGGGAATGGATAAATTGAACGAACGATTGATAAACGTAGGAAAACGAATACGGGAAGCAAGGCTTCGGCAGGGCATGTCGCAGGAGGAATTGTCCGAGAAGTGCTGCATGAACCCTAGCTACATCGGACAGATTGAACGGGGTGAAAAAAGTCCGTCACTCAATGCTCTGTATTCCATTGCTGACGGTCTGGATGTAAACATCAGATCTTTTTTCGAATCGCCCGAAACTGAAGAGGAATTGGCAATCCAGCGCCTCATTGACACGATAGCAAATAAGCCTCCATACCAGATCGACAAGATCAGGAGAATCTCGGAAATCTTGCTCGAGGATGAGGTTGGAATGCCTTCTAGCACTAAGCCCCAGACCAAAGGCCACAGCAACCCTAGCCGTTGATGGTCTTCCCACACATTGTCCACAACAAAACTAGCCTGGGCCATGACATAACCCAGGCTTTTTTCTTTTTTCATCCGCGCCAATTCTACCTAATAAAGCCCGTCCTCAATTAGACTCTGATGAGCAGTTTTTCTTCTCCCCCTCAGCGCTTCACTCGCTCAGGATTTCCAGGTACATATCCTTCGTCTTCTCTGCAATTGCTTCCCAAGAGAAGAAGCGCTCAACGCGGCGCCTTCCAGCCTCGCCAAATTGAGTGCGGAGTTTTTCACAATCGATGACACGGTTTATTGCCGACGCGAGGCTCTCAGGATCTCCCGGTGGAACAAGGAAACCAGTTTCCCCGTCTACAACCACTTCGGGGATTCCACCTACTGCTGATGCTACGACAGGAATCTCACATGCCATGGCTTCCAGGTTTATAATCCCGAAAGGCTCGTACACAGACGGGCATGCAAATAC
>DUWJ01000121.1 GCA_012842765.1 Bacillota bacterium
AGGCTCTTGTAATCCCCTCGCTTTTTGCGCGAAGCTTTGCTTTTCCGTGGCATTGCTCACTTCCCCAGGTATTTTGTTGAAATGCTCTCCGTAATTCCGTTGGCTTTGGCTATCTTCGCATACATCTCCGCACTTCTTCGGGGCGTCCTTTGCAGGTTCGGATCGGTCGGGTCAAGTTCGAAGAGGCCAAACTTCTGTGTGTATCCTGCACGCCATTCGAAGTTGTCTTGGAAGGTCCAATAAAAATAGCCGCGCACGTCAACGCCGCTGCCAATTGCGCGCCACACCTCCCGGAGGTGTTCAACGATGTAGCGCGGGCGCATCGAGTCGTTGGCATCGGCCACTCCATTTTCAGTGATGTATACTGGGATACGAAGTTTCCCGAGTTCCACAAGGCAATTGTATATCCCCTCTGGGCAAACCGCCCAGCCGAAATCGTTGAGCTCTGTGCCTCTCGGGAAGACTTCTTGGCTGAAGGCGTTGGAGATGCCGTTTGGGCGGAAAGCTACGGTCCGTCTGGTGTAATAGTTGAGTCCCATGTATGTGAGGGATCCAGCCAAACCCGGGATAGGTTTTCCGTCGCCGAATGGGCCCGGCATTCGTCCTGTGACTAGGGCTTCTATGTATGAGCTGTTCCAGGACTTGGACTGGTATTTCGCTATGGCGCGATCAAACGGGCTGTGGCTGGCAGGGGCGAAGTCCGTCATGTTGTGGGCTATGCCAATAAGTGGCCTGCTGTTCGGGTCGGCGCTTTTGCTACCGCCCTCACAGATGATTGAGTAGGCGCCTGCGTGGGCGGTCAAGAGGTGACGGGTGACTCGGCGGGCGGCTCTGAGGGATCGCTTTTCGGGCGGAAACTCGCCGGTCACGTAAGAGAACATAGTGTAGACGTTGGGTTCATTCAAAGTGCACCAAAGGAGGGGGTACTTGCCGAGCCGGTTTACGACCTCTTGCACGAAGCGGAGGAATGCATCGCATGTTGCGGGATTTTCCCATCCGTCCTGGTCAGCCACCCATTTTGGCAGCACCCAGTGATAAAGAGTGAGGCAAATTGCGATTCCCTTTTCGGACAGAGACTCCATCATTGCTTCATAGTGGGCAAAGGCGGCATCATCCCACATGCCGGGGCGCGGCTCCACTCGGGCCCATTCAATTCCCATCCTGTAGGCGTTGAGCCCCATGGACTTCATGGTCGCGTAGTCTTCCTCGTATCTGTTCCACGCGTCGCAGGCCCGGCCTGATGTGAGGCCGCCTTCGATCTTCCCGGGTTCCCATGCCCACCAGTCGCTTGCGGTGTTGTTGCCCTCTACTTGATGTCCGGATGTTGCTACGCCCCACAAGAAATCTTCAGGAAAGGAAAGGCTATTCACTGATGCCACCTCCTGGTGTGCAGATTCGCCTGATGCGTCCATACTCCTCCATGCGTGCGACTGCAAACCGCCATGGCATAGGGCGCATCCGGCGACCTTATGAAATGCGGATATGGCGGCGGGTTGGCAGGAAAGACCGAGGATGTCCGAGAAAGATGATGAGAAAGACGGACATGGACAAGGGGGATGATCTGTTGTCAACGACATCTTCGGGGAGGAAGGGCAGCGGTAGGCCTGTCCGTTTGGAGCCGATCACATGGGATGGCAACAAGCGAGTGGTCCGCCTCATCGACCAGACTCTCCTTCCAACTGAACTAAGATACATCGAAATATCAGCTATGGACGCGATGTGCGAGGCTATAGCGGAGCTCAGAGTGCGCGGGGCGCCAGCGATTGGGATAGCGGGCGCGTTCGGTGTCTACTTGGGGGTTGCTAACAGGAGCTTTTCGTCTGAAAAAGAGTTTTTTGAGGTCCTCGATGGTGTCTGCTCCGAGGTGGCGTGCGTGCGGCCGACGGCAGTGAACTTGGCATGGGCTGTCAAGCGGGTGAAGCGCGTGGCCGGGGAGGTTGCGGATAGCGCCCATAGTTGCGGAGAGAGGGCGGACCCGGAGGCACTTGTGGAGGCTATCCTGAGCGAGGCCATAATCATGATAGACGAGGACAACAAGGTATGCAGGGCGATAGGGGAGTACGGTGCGAGTCTCATACCTGACGGCGCATCTATTCTGACCCACTGCAACGCCGGGGCCCTGGCCACTGCAGGCTGGGGGACAGCCTTAGCGGCTCTTTATGTGGCCCGGGAGCAAGGCAAGGAGTTTAGAGTCTGGGCGGATGAGACCAGGCCGCTTTTGCAGGGATC
>DUWJ01000122.1 GCA_012842765.1 Bacillota bacterium
AAGATGCGCGCCAAATTCGGAGGGGTCATAGACTTTTCATCCTTGCAGTTCATTGCCATAGGGAAAGACGTAGATCCTGAAGACATGTGGAAGGGGCTGAGCACGGTTCTCTTCTTTCGATACGTGCCGCTGACCAGCTTGATATTTGCAACAGAAGACGACATGGGCGAACTCCTTCGTTTATCTCCTGCAAGCGGAAAGAGACTTGTGGAAGTGCTCAATGGCTTAGAGGCACAGAGCAAGCAGGGGTTGGGGAGTGTTCGTTTCCTCTCCGTATGGCAGGTGATGTCCTTGATCAGAAATGACGTTGGCGATGTTGTCTTGCCGTTGATCGGTCTCACCGATGGAGGCGATGGAATTGAGGCCCTAGGGACAGCTGTATATGACGGAACAAGGCGAGCAGGAACGCTTGGGCCTACAGATTCGATGCTGCTATACGGCATAGCCTGGCGCAAACACTTGGGTGGCACATACACCATGCACTACGAGGGACGGGAATTCATCGTGAGGATCATACGCATGAAGACCAAAATCCGCATGACAGGCGTCGATGCGAATGGGTTGCCCCGCGTCGGCGTAAAGCTGTCTGTTGCCGCTCGGCTCCTCGATTCTGGGGGCTACCGAGTTTCGCTGGTCGATCGGAGCCGATTGAACGATCTTGAGCGCGCCGCTGAGCGCGATCTAGAGGACAGGCTGGAGAGAATTCTGATGAAGCTCAAAGAGTGGAACTCCGATGCTATGAGGTTATACTATGCACTGAGGCTGAAGACGCCGTATATGTCATATGACGATTTCAAGGGCGTATATTCAAAGATGGAGGTCGATTTTGCCGTTTCGATGAGCTTGCGTCGCGCAGGGTTGCTCAAGTGAGCGGCGGAAATGCCGTGCCTGAGCAGAGCAATGGACATGCGTTATGCGAGTGGATTTTTCGCTTGACGCCGATATCCCTTCCACGTTATACTTACCATGTTTGATTATCCCAACCGTGAGATCAGAAAGGAGGCCGAACCGATGACGAAAATCAGGCAGATCATCACCGCGTGTTCGGGAAACGGAGTTCGTCTTGTTTCAGGGGTTACTATGCCTAATTCTGTCTATATCGGGTCGGCTCGTCTGAGGGTAGGATAATGCGCTATTGACGCATTTACAGGCCGCGGGCGTGCAAAGCCCGCGGCCTTTTAACGTTTAGCCTACATTACGCTTGGCCGCGAAGCTTGCAGCCAATTGGCGCCCAGCCTAACTATCCTGTAGTCGAGTCAGCATCTTAAGGAGGTTATTGACGTGACTGCAGCGATTCAGTGCAATCACGCATCCAAGAGCTTCAGGGAATCCGTGCGCAATACTGAAAACGCAGGTTCAGACCATAATGGCCAGAGGGCGCTTGGGCGGATCGTTGACTTTGTCATGCCTTCCAGGGTGACTGTTGAGGCAGTGAAGGACGTGTCCTTCGAGGTTGAACGCGGCGAGATATTTGGCATCCTAGGGCCCAACGGTTCAGGAAAATCCACTCTCATCCGGATGATATCGACATTGCTCATACCCGATTCCGGAACAGTCCGCGTTTTCGGCAGGGATGTTGTTGCAGACAGACTCGAAGTGCGCCGGTACATCAATCGCGTTTCGGTAGAAGCGGCATTTTTCAAGAAGCTGTCCGCCATGGAGAATCTCGAATATGCCGCAAGGCTCTATGGGCTCGAACCTAGGGAAGGGTTGCGCAGGGCCAGAGAGATCCTAGCGCGGTTGGGGTTTCCCGACAGCAAGGTCAATGTGTCGTTGGAGAATCTGTCCCGCGGGATGCAGCAGAAAGTGGCTATAGCTAGAGCATTGATGACTGCTCCCGTGGCATTGCTTCTCGATGAACCCACGACAGGGCTCGATCCGGTGTCAAAACGGGACGTTCAGGATTTCGTGCTCGAGGTCTGCAATACCCATGACACAACGGTCATACTCACCACCCACGACATGGAGGAGGCTGATAGGTTGTGTGACCGAATAGCCGTCATCAACAACGGGGAGTTCGTTGCGGTGGACAGCCCGGAAAACCTGAAGGATAGATATGCCAATGGAAACGGACATCTTCCCACTCTGGAGGAGGTTTTCTTTCGATTGACCGGAAGGAGTCCAGATGAATGGGAGATAGAGGGAGATGATCAGTAATATGCAGCCTGGATCTGTGGCTGACTACATAAAATCCGGCTATGCATTGGTGCAGCGGAACTACAACCTGATCAAGCACGAGATGGGCTGGGAGGTTGTTAATGCCATCTACCAGGTTGTGAGCGCCCTTACGATAGGATTCATCGGTGTGAGCGGGCCTCCCGAGGGAATGAATGAACGGGTGCTCTTCCTCGTGTCGGGCGCGTTGCTGTGGGGCTTTCTTTCCATCCTTTTTCACGAGGTTGCAGAGTCAGTCGCCTGGGAGAGGTGGGAAGGCACCATCGAGTATTCGTTCATGGCCCCGCAACCGAGGGGCGTGTACATGTTCGGCGTTTGCATGTGGGGAATGCTGTATGGGCTGGTGCGCGTAGTGATATGCCTGACAGCGGTCACCCTTGCGTTCAATATTTCGCTTGCAGGGGCTAACCTCGGGGCGGCTTTCGTCACGCTTGCCGCGTCGAGCCTTGCCTTCATAGGGATGGGGCTGGCTGCAGCCGTGTTGCCTCTGATATCCCCGGAAAAGGGCTCACAGGCGACTCACATCTTTCAGGCCGTGGTGCTGTTAGTGTCGGGAGTATATTACGACATAGAGGTTTTGCCTGCATGGGTCAGGCCGTTGTCGTATGTATCTCCTGCAACCTACACATTGCGTGCGGCCAGAGCTGCTCTGCTCGAAGGCGCTAGTGTGAGGACGCTTCTGCCGGACCTTCTCAAACTCGTGATCCTGGGGGCGATCCTTATTCCAGTCGGGTTTCGGATCTTCTCCATGGGCGAAAACTATGCGATGCGCACGGGCAAGTTGAAAAGAACGGGATAAGCTCCCATTGCAGCAGCCTATGCACAGGACAGCAAAAGGCGCGGACGGGACGGCACGCAAATCGCCGTGACGTCCGTGCCCTCGCTTTTCGAGCAGCTAAGTAACTCCCAATAAGTTCTTGCGCTATCGGTTAGCCTGCCATATGATGTCTGCTAGGCGTAGACACGTCTTTGCACCTATGTCGCAGTGTGGTAATTGGTTTGCATTTGTACATCGACAACGTACACAGTTTTTGGGGATCTTGGCCTTAGCCATAAACGCCCGCAGCACTCAGCCGTGCCGGGATATGATTCACGAGGGAAAGCCAGGGTAGATGGTGTAATCGAATTCCCGGTTCGACGCTTGCGGGCAATTGTGTTCCTTACAACGACGAAAGCGATGCGCATACGCTCCCGACCGTGAGATCCGTGTGAGCGCTCCGGCAGTCTATGCATTCAACGCACTCATATGAAAGGGCAACTTGGGCCTGCCTTCAATGTCTAGAATTTAGACTGGTCTGCAAAACCTGCTCGCCCTCGCGGCAAACCTTGGCCGGCTCCACGCTGCACGGCGCTTCCCTGGGCTTTTACCCAAGGCCAAACTTACAAGTTCAGCCCCCGGCTAAGTCCCAGACAGCGACAGCACAACTCGAGGATCGCGCAGAGATCTGTCGCGGTCTACTTAGCGATATGCCACGACTATCTCCAGATTCCTAGAGATCTTGTGGACGCCTATGCAAAGCCTACTTCCTGCCTCGTCGTAGGAATACCCTGTCTGTCCGGTGCCTCCTGCAACCTCGCACACATTGCCGAGCATAGGTAGGCGTTGACCGTCTACGCTCACCTCAACTGGTTCTTCAGCCACATTCCATATGCGCAGGGTCCTTACGGCCATCGCGCATGCGTAGTCATCTTCTTGGGCGTCGATGGAGATTTCTAGGACTCGGCCGGTTTCCCTTTCTGATGTACGGCAGGATATCTCCACTGAACCGAATTTGCCCTCTTGATAGCCGAGGGTCTCTCCGTCATCCACATATAGTGAAAACGTGCGCTCCCAAGGACCTTCCTCTGGGAAGATATCGATGATCTCCAGCGCCTGTCGGTGCTGGCCGACGTAACTCATTTCCATCCCCCACGGGATTATGGCGCCTTCGCGGAGGAAGACCGGGATCTGGCCGAGGGAGGCCCCCACGAGGACGGATTCCCCAAGGCTCGATATCACGTTGCCATTGAACAGGTTGGCCCAACTGCCCCTTGGGAAGTAGACGGGTCTGCAATCAGCGCCTGGCATGTAGATAGGCGCTATCATCATGTCGGGACCGAGCATGAACTGGTCGCTCATTGTGTGCGTCTTTTCGTCGTCAGGGAACTCGAACACCATTGGCCTCATTACAGGGGTTCCGTCATCGGCACACTCTTTCATCAGTGTGTACATATATGGAATGAGCCTATAGCGGATCTTAATGAATTCGCGGCAGATTGACGCATACGGTTCTCCCAGAGAATAAGGTTCCTGCGGGACAGTCCAGATGGCTGAATGGTTTCGGAAGAGCGGAATGAATGTGCCAAGCTGAGTCCAACGGGTGACTAGTTCAGGGTCTGAATCATACAGGAACCCTCCTACGTCGGCGCCGACAAATGAGACTCCCGAAAGGCTTAGATTGAGGCACATCGGAATGGACATGAGGAGATGCTCCCACCAGCTCGAGTTGTCTCCAGTCCAGACGCACGCGCTTTGCTGGATTCCTCCGCAGCCGGCTCGTGAGATGATGAATGGTCGAGTTTTAGGCAGGAGCCTGCGGAATGCTTCCTGTGTAGCCTCGCTCATGAGGTTGCCATAAGCATTATGGACGTAGGCGTGAGCCACCTCCTCTCCTCGAGAGCCGTGGAGAGCATCTTCGTCCATCGTTTTGCTTTCTGTGTCGAAGTTAGACGGTTCATTCATGTCATTCCATATGCCCCGCACTCCTGCATCGAAAAGGGCGGAATGGTTCTCGGCCCACCAGGAGCGCACGTCGGCCCGGGCAAAATCGGGGTATGAGACTGTTCCGGGCCACACTGTTCCCTTGTAATCTTTTCCGTCGGCCTTTTTGACGAAATATCGATTGGCTCGGCCTTTATCGTAAACAGAATAATCGGGATCAACCTTGACTCCGGGATCGACTATGGCGACTACTTTGAAGCCCATGTCGGAAAGCTGAGAAATGAGCTCTTTGGGATCCGGAAAGTCTTCCGGCTCAAAAGTGAATACTCGAAAACCGTCCATGTAATCAATGTCAAAGTATATGGCATCGCAAGGAATATCTGCTTCCCTCAATCGTTTGGCGACCTCCAGAACTTGGCTGTCAGGGCAGTAGCTGAACCTGCACTGGTGGTAGCCTAATGCCCACAGAGGCGGCAACTTCATGTAGCCGGTCAGTGCCGCGTAGCCTCGGACTACGTCTGGTATGCTAGGGCCTGCGAAGAAGTAGTAGTCCAGCTTCTTTTGTGACGTTCCGAACCAGTATTCGCCCTCTGGCACTTCGGGAATACCTGTAGGCTGAGGCGGAATCTTGGAGCTGTTCAACATGGGATGGGGTTTGCCCAGGTTAAATGTGGACCTTGCTGCTGTGTCCATGAACAGGCCGTAGGCGGATTCGCCGGAGAAAGCTATGAAGAATGGGATAGATATGTAAAGTGGGTCTGTGCCCGGCGTGTACGGGCAGTTGTCGGTGTTCCAAAGGGTCATGGTCGTGCCCCGCTTGTCAAGGCCGCCTGTCCGTTCCCCAAACCCATAGAAGTGAGTATGAGGATGGAAGGACTTGTAGCACCCTGCGCCAAGTTCATCCCAGCCCATTCCTCGGGGGGCGCTGTCGCTGCAAATCAGTGCTCCGTCCGGGTTGTAAAATGCAATTCTAAGAGGGTCTTTCGAGATGTCCACGATGACTGCAGGTGTCGAAATGGCCACTGATTCGGGAGTGTCCTCGATGCTCACTTGGGGATTAGGCCATTGTCGCTCTATTACGGAAAAGGATCCTGGAAGCCGGGGATGGGCTGGTTCAAGCAAAGTCATGCTCACTCGCACGAGGTCGTCGGCGATGACAGATACATCCACGCGCGAATCCAGGGTTTCCATAGAGACTTGATTGTCGCCAATGTGCAGGTTGAGAACCCGGCCGAGTGGGGTGAAACCTTTGTGTGACATTTTGTGATCCTCCATGCAAAATCTGTGGCATTAGAGCGTTTTGGCTAATGACATTTGCGTAGTTCTAGACCGATCTCCAATACCCTCCCGGGTGTGCGAGTGGGCCAGTGTCCAAGTATGGGGTTGATTGGAGCGATGACGGACTACAAGGTAGTGAAGGGGTGTATCAGCGGCCAAACAGGGAGAGGGCATAGCAGGCAAAGTTGTGCGTTTTAACGGGGCCTCTATTGCCCTTCCTTGCGGCGGAGATCGCATTCGGAATTTGATTAGACTATGAGGTCGATCTGCTCCATGGTGCCGACGGTCTTGTTTTGGCGGACATAAAGTCCCATGCGGGCCAACTCTCCTACAGGGCGGTTGGCGCTGTTTTTCATCTGGAATTGGGCGCCCACGGAACCAAGATATATGGCTCCGATTCCTGCTTCGGCTAAGGATACGAGGGGTTCATCGCCTGGATTGCCTCCAGTCCAGATATACAACTGGGTCCAGGCCGGGTCGCGTTCATCGAGCCATCTGTTGCCGTCCGAGTCGAGCTCGGCCAGTTCATTCATGCCGTTTCCGGTCGACGGGCCGAATAGCTCGGTTCCGTCGTTTACTATGCCATCGCCGTTTCTGTCGAGAACAAGGAAACCGCTGCCTCGGTGGAGTCCCGGGATCATCTCTGTCTTGCCGTCCGCATTCAAATCGAACTCGAACAGCTCATCGGAGAGTTGGGCGGCTTCGCCGTCGAGATTTACGATGATGGGATCGATTTTTCTGCCATTTTGGATATGAATCGACGTTGCGCTGTATGCTGATTCTTCGTGGCGCATCGAAAGGCTAAGGGAGAACTTTATTTGCTCGCCGTCCTCAGTGGTTATCCAGCCCTCTGCTTCGAAGGACATGTACTGGAAATCGTGGTATGAATACTCCCTGTCATACTCAATGCTCCATTCGGGCTCCGGCATGGACTGAGGAGTCTGAGTTTGGCGGCTTCTTACTACTTCGGAAAGCTCGATTGTCTCAATCTTGATACCTGTTAACAGTTCTATGATCCGCTTAATTGTGCGGATCTTCGGATCGTTAGAGGCTTCGTCCGTGGGAATCCCTTTCAGCGCCTGCGACTTGTCGGTTGACATGGAGTTGTCTGCTCGAGCCAGAGCGGCGCGGGCACTATCGGATATGCTGACATGGTCACGAACCAAACTGGTTGCTGCCGATGGGCGGGTTTCGGGGCCTATCCGCACCCGAACGCTCTCCGACACGCTCTCTTGTCGCATTCGCGCATACCGGGAAGACATCGATATCGTCGAGTCTCTTACCAACACTATGGTACACCCCCTAATGCGCGTGAAAGATATCTTTATCATGTTATCGGCATGTTGCGCCGTGAGCTTAGCTCTGTAGAACTTGCGGGCCAAAAGCGCGTTTCGGTTCAGGACAGACACGCGAGGGCATCAATTATTGCTAGTAACCGTCAGATTTGCTGCTCTCAGCCTGTTGGGCTGCATGTTCTCTGTTCCGAGGCCGGACTGCAACTAGTCAAATGTGGTCCGTCTTCGAGTGCAGGGCCTATTTGAATATGGCTTTTCTCTGTGCTATACTGAGCTAGTCAAGGACAACTGTGAGGTCTATGCCTCGGAGGTGAAGAGGTTGAAGGACAATATCCATCCTAAGTTCTATATTACGACTGTGACCTGCGCTTGCGGAGAGAGCTTTGAGACTGGGTCTACCCGCGAGAACATGAGGGTTGATATTTGCTCAAAGTGCCATCCGTTTTCCACCGGCGTGCAGAGGGTCGTCGATACCGGCGGTCGGGTTGAGAAGTTCCGCAAGAAGCATAATCTTTAGCCAGTTTTGCTTGGGGGCGGCTTCAGTATATGGGGCCACCCCCAAGAGGCATGTACAGTCGGAGCCCTGCCGGGCTCCGGTTTTTTGAGTCTCCCTGCGAGGAGGGTATGCTTTGCAAGGAAGCATGGTGGGTACAGGCTGGATTGAAGTGATATGCGGCTCCATGTTCAGCGGCAAGACTGAAGAGCTAATTCGTAGAGTGAAGCGTGCAAGGATAGCTAGGCAGAACGTAGTGGCTGTCAAACCCGCTTTGGATATTCGGTTTTCATCGAAAGATGTGGTGTCGCACGATGGCGACAAGATCGGATGCTTGCCTGTTAAGGATTCTGACGAGGCTGAAGCTATCATCCCCGATGATGTGCAGGTTGTGGCTTTCGACGAGGCGCAGTTTTTCGATTCTGGCATTGTCGATCTATGTGTGCGACTCGCCGACAGAGGTGTGCGCGTTATCGTAGCGGGGCTAGACTGCGATTTCAGAGGCGAACCCTTCGGCTCCATGCCGGAGCTTCTGGCGCGCGCGGAGTATGTGACGAAACTTTCAGCAATATGTGTCAAATGCGGTAACCCTGCAACCAGAACTCAGAGGATCATCGACGGCAGGCCCGCGAACTACTCGGATCCACAGGTGGTCATAGGGGCCAGCGAGATGTATGAGGCAAGGTGCCGCAGGTGTCACCAAGTGCCAGGGAAACCTACTCGGAACCGGACAGGAGGTAACCAAGGATGAATCCTCGTTACCAGTATGGAGGCCAGGCTGTCATCGAGGGCGTGATGATGCGAGGCCGTGACAGCGCGGCGATTGCCGTCCGTCGCCCTGACGGCGACATATCGGTAAAGATGCGCGATATTGATAGTTCCAAGCGCCCAGCTATACTCAAAGCTCCGTTCATACGCGGAGTAGTGACGCTCATCGAATCCCTCGTTGTGGGAATGGAGTCACTGATGTACTCGGCCAATGAGTCATCAGAAGAGGAAGAGCAGCTGTCAGGGGGAGAAGTCGTCCTCAGCCTAGTAATGGCGTTCGGGCTCTTCATCCTTCTTTTCATAGTGCTTCCCAATGTCATTGTCGCTTTTATGCAAAAACACATACCCAGCGTTGTGTTGGTCAACCTGTTAGAAGGAGTCCTCAGGATTGCGATATTCCTGGTCTATATTGTGGCCATTTCGAAAATGGAGGACATACAGCGTGTTTTTGCATACCATGGCGCAGAGCATAAGACTATTGCTGCATGGGAGGCAGGCGAGGAGCTGACTGTGGATAACGCACGGAAGTACAGTACGCTCCATCCGAGGTGTGGGACGAGTTTTCTGCTCATCGTCATGGTCTTGTCCATCCTCGTATACAGCTTTCTTGGCGAGCAGACCCTAGGCGAACGAATACTGAGTCGGCTGATTCTCTTGCCAGTGCTTGCGGGACTATCATACGAAGTTCTTAAGCTGGCAGGCAGACCCAACCCGTCTGTGTTCGTTAAGTGGTTGTCCGCTCCCGGCTTGGCGTTGCAGAAGTTGACCACTCGCGAGCCGGACGACTCCATGTTGGAAGTGGCGATAGCTTCGCTAAATGCCGTGATAGAAAAAGATCAGGCCTCAAGTGAGGCGGCGGTGATATAAGATGATAGGAAAGCTCGATGAAATAGAGGCGAGATACGTGGAATTGGAGCAGCAGATCGCTGATCCGGCGGTCATTGCTGATCAGATCACGTATCGTAAACTCGCTAAGGCCCATTCAGATCTCGAGGAGATAGTGGCCAAATACCGAAAACTCAAGGACGTTATGGCGGAGATCGTGTCTGTCAAGGAAATGCTCGACGGGCATTTGGAACCGGATATGCGCGAGCTCGCCGAGGCGGAGTTGGATGAACTCGAGTCGAGGCGAGGGGCGCTCGAAAGCGAGCTCCGTGTTCTTCTTCTCCCATCTGATCCCAGAGACGAAAAAAACGTCATCGTGGAGATACGGGCGGGAACAGGGGGAGACGAGGCAGCGCTCTTTGTTGGCGACCTGTTCCGTATGTACGCAAGGTATGCTGAGCGCCATGGGTGGGAGTTGGAGAGCATGGCTTCCAGTCCCACCGAACTTGGAGGCTTCAAAGAGATCATATTCATGATTTCCGGGGACAAGGTCTACAGTCGGCTCAAATACGAAAGTGGCGTCCACAGAGTGCAGCGTGTGCCTGAGACTGAAGCGTCTGGCCGCATACACACTTCTGCGGCCACTGTAGCGGTTCTGCCGGAGGCCGAGGAAGTCGACGTGGAGATCGATCCGAACGATCTGAGGATCGATGTGTTCAGATCATCGGGGCACGGCGGGCAGAGCGTCAATACTACCGACTCTGCCGTGAGGATTACGCACATTCCCACAGGCATGGTCGTTACATGCCAGGACGAAAAGTCGCAGCATAAGAATAGAGACAAGGCTCTCAGAGTCTTGAGGGCCAGGCTTCTTGAGCAGCTTACAGAGGAACAAGAGGCCGACATAGCCGAAACGCGCAAAAGTCAGGTAGGGTCGGGAGATAGAAGCGAACGGATCAGAACCTACAACTTCCCCCAGAGTAGGGTGACGGACCACAGGATAGGGCTGACAACCCACAGGCTTGCCTATGTTCTCGATGGAGATTTAGATGAAATAATCGAGGCACTCATCCTTCATGAGCAGGGCGAGAAGTTGAAAAGGGCGGAATAGGAGTATCCAGATGGGTGTAACTGGCCGTGAGAGGCAATTGCTGGCCATATTGAAATTGGCTTCAGAGTATCTGGAAAGACAAGGCGTGGACTCTGCGAGACTGGATGCCGAGGTATTGTTGGCGCATGTCCTGGCAATGGACAGGATAGATCTTTACGTGAACTACGACCGCCCAATGGACGATAGAGAATTGGCCGAATACCGGGCTGTTCTCAGAAAGCGTGCCTCTCGCATGCCTGTAGCCTATATCACTGGATTCAAGGAGTTCATGTCCTTGGAATTTGCCGTTGATGAGCGCGTGCTGATACCCCGCCCTGAAACTGAGATCTTGGTGGAAACGGTGCGCGATCGCATTACCCGCGCTTCGAAAGAACGGCCGCGGATTGCCGACATAGGCACGGGAAGCGGCGCAATCGCTTGTTCTCTGGCTCTAATGTTGCCCAGTGCCCGAGTGTTGGCAACTGACGTGTCCTCTGATGCCTTGGGTGTAGCGAAGGCGAACGTGAAAAAGCACGGGCTCGAGGATCGCGTCGTCTGCAGGCAAGGCGACTTGCTGGAGGGTTTGGGGGCGAGCATGGAGCGGGAGATGGTGGATGCCATAGTTTCCAATCCCCCATATATTCCCTCGTCTGAGTTGGATGCTTTGAGCCCGGAAATATCCCAGTATGAGCCGCGTGGTGCGTTGGACGGTGGCCCGGATGGGCTCGATTTTTATAGAAGGCTTGCCCGAGGTTGTGTGGAGTTTCTCGCCGATGGCGGGTTCCTGGCTCTAGAAATAGGGAACGGACAGGCACCGGATGTAATCGGTCTTCTGACCGAGGCCGGATTTGGCGATGTGGAAAGCATCGATGATTACTCCGGGACGGCTAGGGTTGTGGTGGCGTCCCGGCCAGCGGGGTGTCGGGTGCTCAAAAACGGTGCAATGTAGGGGCAGATGATTTGGTTGGAGGAGATGTTGATGTCTGATGCTCCCGAGAAACGAGGGAAGCCTACTACTGTGCTGATTGTGGTGGATCCGTCAGGCTCGGCTGAGCGTCTGGAAGCGGAGCTTGGGGAGGCTGCTCGGGTTCTTAGAGACGGCGGAACGGTTGCGTTTCCTACAGAGACCGTCTATGGGCTGGGAGGAAATGCGCTGGACAGGCGGGCAGTGGCCCGCATTTTTGCCGCAAAAGGGAGACCACAGGATAATCCTCTCATCGTCCATATAGCGGATATGGGGGCGCTTGGGAGCATCGCCTCGAGTGTGTCGCCGGGCGCCAGAGCGCTGGCTGATAGGTTTTGGCCTGGACCTCTCACGCTGATTCTCCCCAAGTCTGACGCGATTCCAGATGAGGTCACTGCGGGATTGGACAGTGTGGCGGTGAGAATGCCATCTCATCCTGTGGCAGCGGCTCTGATCCGCGCTGCAGGGGTTCCTGTGGCGGCGCCGTCCGCAAACATATCGGGGCGCCCGAGTCCGACTTCGGCAGAGCATGTGTGGCATGATATGGCGGGACGGATAGACATGCTTGTCGATGGGGGGTCTGCTGACATTGGTGTGGAATCGACTGTCATCGATATGACTTGTTCGCCTCCGATGATACTGCGGCCGGGAGGGATCACCCTTGAGGAGATACGTGAGGTCATCCCCGAAACTGTAGTGTTGACGGGCGGTGAAGGCTTGGATGGGCCTGCAAAGTCTCCAGGCCTGAGGCATAGGCACTACTCGCCGGAGGCACAGATGTGGCTGGTTATAGGCGAGTGGGATGCGCAGGTGGATGAGATCAAGAGCCGAGCAGCCGCTGGGGTGCGCCTAGGGCGGCGTGTAGGGCTCCTCGTGAGCACGGAGACGGCTGCGAAACTTTGCACGTGGATTCGCGATTGTGGTGGGGAAGGGCCGGCGGGTGAGATCATCGTAGCTGAGATCGGGTCGAGGAATGATGCCTCTCAAGTTGCATCGGGGCTCTTCGATGGAATGAGAAGGCTGGATGCGGCAGAGGTCGATATGATGTTGGCTGAATCGTATGATGCTCGAGGCATGGGGCTTGCGATAATGAACAGGCTTATGAGGGCGGCTGGCGGGCGGATCATAAGAGTGCAGGGCGAGGCAGGAAATGATCTGATTTCGGAGAAATCCATCGAATAGGCGGTGAACGCAGTGCCCCGTAAGATTCTGCTTGTCTGCGGCGGGAACACGTGCCGCAGCCCGATGGCTGAGGCCATCATGCGAAAGGTTATCGAGTCAGAATTTCCTCAAATGGCGGGCGAGATCGTGGTCGAATCGGCGGGCGTTGCTGCTGTAGAGGGCGATACAGCGTCGGAAAATGCGTTGACGGCGGCCGCAAAGATCGGCCTTGACCTGTCAGACCATCGTGCCAGAGCGCTCACAGCGAAGCTGATCTCGGAGGCCGACATAATCCTTGCGATGGAGGGTAAGCACATCGCAAGCATTCTGGCGATGGATCCATCAGCAGCTGGCCGGGTGCATACTCTTGCTGATGCAGATATTGCGGACCCTTTTGGGAGTTCACTTGAGATATATGAACGGACCAGGGACGAGATAGAGGCGGCTGTGAGGCGATCCTTGGACGTGATCAATCGAGGTGACGCTGGTTGAAAGTGGCTATTGGATCGGACCATGCCGGTTACGATGCAAAGGAAGAGGTTTTGAAGAAGCTTTCAGACGAAGGCCACGATGTCGTGGACTTCGGAACATATTCCCACGAAAGTGTGGACTATCCTGATATTGCCCACGCAGTGGCTGAGGCAGTCGCCAGTGGCGAGTGTGAGAGGGGCATACTCCTGTGCGGCACCGGGATAGGGATGTCGATTGCGGCGAACAAGGTGCGCGGAGTGAGGGCTGCGCTCTGCCATGACGACTTCACGGCCAAGATGGCCAGAGAGCACAATGATGCGAACATACTGGCTGTTGGCTCCCGCACTACTGCCATGCACACGATAATGCGAATGGTAGACATATTTCTGTCTACGGAATTTGCAGGGGGAAGGCACGCTGACAGGGTAAGCAAGATTGAAAAGGCCTAGTAAGGCTATCGGGGGTGTACTGATTGGGAGAAGTCCACGTAATTGATCATCCATTGATACAGCACAAGTTAACTCTCATTAGAGACAAGAACACCGGACCGAAGGACTTCAGGGATCTGGTGGGCGAGGTTGCCATGCTCATGGCATACGAGGTAACCCGCGACATGCAGCTGGAGTCTATCGAGGTTGAGACCCCGATAGCGCACACGTCAGGCAAGCAATTGGCCGGGAAGAAAGTGGCTGTTGTCGCCATTCTCAGGGCTGGTCTTGGCATGGTAGACGGGGTCCTGAAATTGATTCCTGCTGCAAAGGTGGGACACATCGGGCTCTACCGTGATCCTGACACGCTAAGGCCGGTAGAATACTACTGCAAGCTTCCATATGACGTGCCTGAACGCGAATTGATAATGCTCGATCCGATGCTCGCTACAGGAGGCTCTGCCTGTGCGGCAATTCAGTTTGCCAAGGACAGAGGGGTAACCAACATCAAGCTGGTAAACTTGATTGCGGCGCCGGAGGGCATTCGCCTTGTCCAGCAGGCCCATCCTGATGTCGAGATCTATGTTGCGGCCGTAGATGAACGACTCGATTCCCATGGCTACATAGTGCCTGG
>DUWJ01000123.1 GCA_012842765.1 Bacillota bacterium
TATGCGCACACAGACTAATGAAGCAACTGCTTGCCCAGGAACGCCGCTGCAGTTTCCACTAGTTTTGTCTCTGTCGTCCCCATCTCTCTGGGTTCCTTCGACATTAGAACAACGACTCCGGCGGGTTCGTTTTCGGCAAATATCGGAGCCACAACCTGGCACGCAAATTCCGCCCCATCAATTACGGGCTTCTCACCAGGCGTGCTTGTCACGAAAGTCTCCCCGGATTTCATGATGCTTTCCGCATCTTCAGAAATCCTCTTCTCGAAGAAGAGCTTCTTCGGAGCTCCACTCACCGCTACGACCTCGTGCTCATCTGCAATCACCGCAATGCAGCCCGTGGCATCATAGAGAGAATCAGCGTACTCCTGTGCAAAGAAACTCAGGTCGGTCATGGGAGAGTACTTCTTCAGAATGACTTCCCCGTCACGATCAGTAAATATCTCAAGTGGATCGCCCTCGCGGATCCTCAGCGTTCTTCGTATTTCCTTCGGTATTACAACCCGACCGAGGTCATCGATGCGCCTAACTATGCCTGTTGCCTTCACTTCATGCCCTCCCCAACTGATTTCCGCCATTTCAGGCTCTATTGTACCTTTATTGTTGATAACGTATACTACAACCTATACTCAGCACCAATCATGCCACGTTGCGCACCCGCGTGTCATCACAAATTCGAAAGGATATTGGCCAACTCATAATAATCCATGTTGATCGGGCGCTTCATTGCCAGGGCTTCATCAAAGGGAATCGCACGAACCTGGTTTGCGCACATGCCAACAACTGCATTGTCCTCACCCGCCAAAAGCAAGTCCACCGCCTTGGCGCCAAACATCGTGGCCAGTATGCGGTCACGCACCGATGGAGCACCGCCCCGCTGAATATGTCCAAGCACGATGATTCTGGTCTCAAACCCCGTTGTGTTGGCAATCTGGTGTCCGATCCTGTATGCAGCGCCCTCTTGAAAAGCTCCGCCGGTTGAGACGGGGGGTTCGCCCCCGGCCCCTTCTGCCACAATCACTATGCTGTGGCTTTTCCCCTGGCGGGCGCCGTCCATTATCCTTGTGCACACTTGCTGTATGTCGTATTCGATCTCTGGAATAAGAATACTCTCCGCACCCCCGGCAAGCCCAGTCGCCAAGGCAATATGGCCTGAGTCCCTTCCCATGACTTCTATTACGTATGTGCGTTCATGTGAAGTCGCCGTGTCGCGTATCTTGTTTATCGCATCCAGAACAGTGTTGCATGCCGTATCAAACCCGATGGCGTATTCAGTTGATCCGACATCGTTGTCGATAGTAGCTGGAATGCCCACTGTTGGAACGCCCATTTCAGAGAGCAAATGCAAACCCTTGAAGGTGCCGTCACCGCCGATTCCAACAACTGCGTCGATCTCGCACGTCCTTATCTGCAAGAGCGCCTTGGCGCGACCCTCTTCAGTCTTGAATTCTTCCGAACGAGCTGATTTCAGAATAGTCCCACCGCGTTGCAGTATATCCCCTACCATCCGTGATTTCATTTCCATGAAGTCGCCTGTGACCAGTCCGTGAAAGCCGCGTCTGACACCGACCACTTCAAGCCCGTGATAGAGTGATTTTCGCACAACAGCACGAATGCATGGATTCATGCCGGGCGCGTCGCCTCCACTGGTCAGCACTGCAATGCGTCTCATGATAATTCCCCCAATCGTCCCCGCCCACTGTCATCAAAGTAGTCTATCGGAAGCGTCCAGAATAGCACAGGCCTCTTCAGCTTCAGTTTCTGGAACCATCACTTCCACGTTCGCCGAATCGCCCATATGGGGGACTCCAATCGGCCTCAACATCACCAACAAGCCTTCTCCTTCAAGCATATTCTTCACGAGTTCCGCCTCTGGCCTATTAGGCGCGATATGCACTACCGTCCACATCACGTTTAATCCCCCTCGCTGAATCTTCCGCTTTAGTATGTCCGTTCTTCTATCCATCTTCAGCGATTCCTTCTCACAGTCCGGCATGTAGCCTGTTGTCATGCAGTCCTGCCCAGCGCAACCGCTCCCATCCAAGTATGGTATCAAAGATTTCAGGCGTTGGCGAGTATTTTCGGAAGTTCGGTGATGGAATCGGCCAAAATCTTGATTCCTTCCTCTTTGACGTCCACACGGCCTTTTACCACGACGATGGCATCGCGGGCAAGAATATCTGCGCA
>DUWJ01000124.1 GCA_012842765.1 Bacillota bacterium
GGGCGCGTGCTCTACGAGGCTTTGGTTGTGGATGAATAGAAATCAGCGGGGCGCCTGACCCTTCCAGTGAAGGCGGCATGTCTATAGTGGCTGTTGGAATCTATATTGAGGCCTTCAAAGCTCAGCTGGGCGAGGAGCTTTTGGTCGGTAATTCCCATTGATGACAAGCAAGAGTATTTCCCGCAGGAAGCAGGCAGCGAGATGATGCCTGCTTCCTGCTGATTTCATGGCTAATCGTCGAAAATGAAGATCTTACTTCTCCTCAATCAAGTCCTTGACCAGCAGTCTGACTCCGGCTTTACGGAAGTCTTTACCACATGCCACCTCTCCTCCGACATATGCCGCGAGAGCCTGGCTCGATTCTTGTCTCTTTCAACAGATATTCTGGCCACGGTAGGCCCTGTAGATGTTGAAGAGTCGAATACCACCAAACATCTTGCGACCTCTCGCAATTCAGGATAGATCACCGCATACTGGAGCGCCCAATTGCGCGTCTCGGCCCACTTCTCCACGGCCTCCCTGGGAGTAGATGGCGATATCGCTTCCTCCAAAAGTCTGATATGCCGCTCAAGCGACGATGTTTTGGGCCCGCAAATCCCCAAGCGCCTCTGCAACAGCACCACCACCTTGCCATTGTCAACTCTGGGACATTATCGGCCTCAAGGGGCCCGCCCGTTTATGGTCAGCTGTATGGCGCCATCGGCCAAAATAGTTAATATAGCGGACATGGCAATAACAATCGCAATCCCTGCAACCCGATGTCCTCTTCTCATGAAGATTCTCGCAATTACCTGGTTTTCAGGTCAAATCCGGCATGAGTCAACTGCAGCCCGCAAGGCTTCCGCGATTCCGCCGCCATTTTGCAACTGTTCGATCATTTCCTTCCGACCAGCTCCATATAGTAACGCCTCGATGCAAATATCATCACGGTGGGAGCCAGGATCAATGGAACCGCAAGCCACAACCAAAAGAGGTTCGGCCATGCCAGGGAGAGCAGTGGGAACAGAGCGCTCACACGGTACACCGTCGACGCCATGTGGTGAGTCTTCACCCATACTTCATCATCCGCCATCGACCACTTCGTCCTTACCCCCATTATCCCATTTCTGGGCGTATCCTTCATCAGAACGCCTGTGTAATAGAAAAGCAGTGCAACAGGGATGCCAAGAAACTCGTACATACTGGACGGCCTGCCCAAGGCGACCATTACGAAGTCTGCATACATGGCCGCAAAAAGCAGAATCAAAAGGCTTTTGAAGATGCCAAGTCTATCCGCGGCAACGCTACGGGCGTCCGCATCGATACTGTTTATGTAGGCCCTGAAGACCAACGACATTATCAGATGAACAATGAGTATAACGACGGGAAAGAAAAAGGCCCCTTCCGCCTTCGACCCGTAACGGTCAATCTCGCCCTTCCAGTTCATGTGCATTGGGACTCTATCGGGGAGCACCCTGTACACAAAGATCGACATTATGAATATGAGCGCTAAAAGCAGTAAAGGTAGATACCTGGCCTTGAACATGGTATTTTGTGCCTCCTCGCGCCAGATTGGAACTGCCAATGAATGGCTACTTCAAGAACATCCTACCATAATAGAATTGTCGAGCGGTATTCATTTTGTTCCCATTCTGGTGGCCATAACCTCCTTCGAGTGGCTTTATGTTATTATAAGTAGTGGAGGTGTCATCATGACCGAGAAAAAGTGGAAAGCCGTTTCAACCAAACCTAGGACGGTAACGATAGACAAAGCCGCGGAAGTACTAGCCGTTTCGACCACAACTATACAGAAAATGATGCGAGACGGCCGTCTCCATGGCATCAAGCGAGGACGGGATTGGAGAATCCTCCGTTCAGACCTAGAGCCTTTTGTCGCAGATGCCGGATCGCACAAATCCGCTCCTAGCAACAAAACTGAACGTTAGGCCGAAGAAACAACCGCCACAACTTCTTATCCCCTTATGGCGCACTAAATGAAGAAGCCGGGCACAAGCCCGGCCCGCCGGCGGAATCCATATGGAGGCCATACAGCCAGATTTCTTGTCAAAATGACGTTGACTCCTTGGCTCCGAGCTATGCCGCCAGCCCCGCCCGTTCCATGTGACGCGTCTTGAGGCTAGCCTACTGTAGCCATAGCCCTTCGCGTCCCGGCTGGCCATAGTCGGGAAGATAATCCGCAGTCTTGTCCACAGTGACGATCTTCTGCTCCTGAATGGACTTTAGTATGTCTCTGACCGTTTTCAGGTCTCCATATTCCATCTCCGGCGGTACACTTACCGGCTCCTTTCCTCTAAGGGCGTTGGCGAGGTTGAGCAGCTCATTGTAGTAGGCTTTCTGGGGATCATAAGGGATCTGTTCCGAACGCCTGTCGTTGTAAGCGACATTTATCACTCCTGAGTTCCGGTCCTCCAGATAGATCATTCCTTCGGTGCCGAAGATCCTGAACCCCACAAGAGGGCGCTGCATCTCCTTGCCGGAGCAAAAGAAGCTGAATTGGCCGATCATGCCACTTGCAAAGAGCATGTTTACCACTATTACACTGTATGGAGAGAACTCCGCATCTTGCGGCCTGCCGAAAGCCTGCAGTCGATCGATTGCGCCAAAAATGTGGCGCATGGCGGCCAGGTCGTGCACTGCCATGTCGGCAATGGCGCCGCCAGGAAACTCGGGATACTGTCGCCACTCCCTTGCGGCAAAATCATCTTTCCACATGTCCGAGGGGAAATCCACGGTTCGGTTGTATATGAAATACACCGGATCTCCCACTCGCCTGCTCACAACGAGGTCCCGAATGATGTTCATTTCCTCACTGTACCTGTAGTTTTCTGCGATCATGATCAGTACACTGTATCGCTGCGCCAGCTCTCTTGCTGAAAGTGCTTCCTTGAAGGTGCCGGCTAAGGGTTTCTCACAGATAATCGCCTTCCGCTTGCCTGCCAGCTCCCGCGCAACCCTTTCTGTGATAGCGTAGTTGAGCTCGATGGGGACCATTATGTCGATCACATCAAGGTCATCTCTGGCCACCATCTTGCGCCAATCAGTATACAAGCTCTCAGCGCCCAACCTTAACCGCTGTCCCCAATCCGCCAATTTGCCAGCATCCCGATCGCACAAGGCGCCGATCTCGTAAACATCTGAAAGCCTCTCGTAGGCCGGATAGTGGAGCCGTTCGAATGCCATGCCCGTTCCTATTACGCCTACACGCAACTTGCTCAAGCCCTGATCACTCCAATCCCCGAATTGTGTCGATCCGCCC
>DUWJ01000125.1 GCA_012842765.1 Bacillota bacterium
AAGCAGTGTAAGCATTCGCCTGGAACACATGTCCTTGCCATGATGGTCAACATTCTTATGGGGCGGACCGCTTTGTACCGCGTAGAGGAATTCTATGACAACCTTGATGTTCCGTTCTTGTTTGGAATGGATGCTCATGCGATGGTTGGAGCAATTGTAGCGAGATAAGGGTATAGTGGAATTGGAGGTAACTATGTGAATATGCAAACAAGGCTGGAATTAACGACTCCTTTAGTGAACCTTCCCAGACTTAGCCGCAACCTTGGCGTTGATCTTTGGGTTAAGCGTGATGATCTATTTCCCTTGACAGGAGGAGGGAATAAAGCTCGAAAGGTTAAATACATAGCTAGAGACGTGGAGCATCGCGGAGCAGACAGTGTAGTTACTACAGGAGGCCTCCAGTCAAATCACGCACGAGCGGTTGCGTTAATGGCAGCGGAGCATGGTTGGAAGTGTAAGTTGGTTCTACATGGCGAGAAAAGCCAGTTGGATCGGCCTAAAGGCAACTTGCTGCTAATGTGCCTAACAGGTGCTGATATCGTCGTTGTACCAGCTGAACGAATAGGGCCTACCATGAAAGAGGCTATGCACGAGTTTGTGTGTCAAGGGTATAAGCCATACGAGATTACTGGTGGAGGACATATGCTATCTGGCTCCATAGCATACGCTGAAGCTGTGAAAGAATTGGAATACCAATGCAGAGATTATCAATGGAGGCCGGACTGGATCGTTTTGGCAAGCGGAACTGGAACAACCCAGGCTGGGCTTCTTGGCGGTCTTGACATGGTGGGTTGGGAAACACGAGTGGTTGGTATATCTGCTGCAAGAGAGAATCCTCGTGGCCGTTTAATAGTTGAACAAGCATATACCGATCTTAGGCAACATTTAGGCCTAGAGGGGCCGGGCAGATATGTGGATTTTAGAGATGATTGGACTGGCGAGGGCTACGAAAGACCTACCAATGCAACCATTGCAGCTATATGTAAAGCCGCAAGGCTAGAAGGCCTCATACTTGACCCCACGTACACGGGTAAAGCTTTTGCCGCCCTTCTGGATATGATTCGTGGTGATGAAATAAGAGAGGGCTCTCATGTGCTTTTCTGGCATACTGGTGGGCTACTAAACCTCGCAGCTTCTGATTGTTTTTCAGGAGGGGTTTGGAGATCGTGAATATCATGCTAACTTGTGTCGGACGCCGGAATTATCTCGTACGCTTCTTCCAGAATGCCCTTGACGGGAAAGGGCTTGTAATAGCAGCAGATGCTAGTGGGGATGCTCCTGCTTTGCAGGAGGCTGATAGAGCATTCGTAGTGCCTCTTGTAAGCGATCCTAACTACTTTGATGTATTACTTAGCATTTGTCGCAAATATGATGTGCGGCTTCTTATATCGCTAAACGATCTTGAATTGCCACGATTAGCACACTATCGGCAGGAGTTTAATCAAGTAGGGACTTTGCCTGTAGTTTCTGAGCCCCATGTGATTGATACTTGCTTTGATAAGTGGCAAACGTGTCTTTTCCTTGAACGCAATGGTTTCGATACTCCCGCTACATATCTATCCCTAGCAGACGCACACAAGGCTTTGGCTGTTGGAGAGTTAGTTTTTCCCGTAGTGGTCAAACCGAGGTGGGGCACTGCATCTATAGGAATTGAATATGCCTATGATGCAAATGAACTGGATCTTGTGTATGAGCTAGTACGCAGACGCCTAGCTCATACGATAATTTCTGAGGCTAGTGCGATTGATCCCGAGCATTGCGTAATGATTCAGCAGAAATTGAGCGGGCACGAATATGGTCTTGATGTGATTAATAATCTTGATGCTAAGCATGTGGTTACTTTTGCTAAGCATAAGCTTTCAATGAGGGCAGGAGAAACTGATCGAGCGGTCACGGTTGATAATCCTGATTTGATTGAGGTTGGAGACAAGCTTGGCAGCATACTAGGGCATGTGGGGAATCTTGATTGTGACGTTATCGTGCAGGAAGGAACACCTTATATTCTCGAGATGAATCCACGTTTTGGAGGAGGTTATCCGTTTTCTCACGTAGCGGGTGCTAACATACCTGCTGCCATGATTGCGTGGGTTTCAGGGAAACCGGTGGAGCCGGAGTGGTTGCGTGTGAAACCAAACGTTAGGGCTTCGAAGTGCGATCGACTAGTGGTTTTTGAAGAATGAATGCTGGCACACAGAGGAATCATTTAGTTCTAAGTAACTTCGAATTAATTCCTGCGTGATCCTCAGATTTGCGCCATAATGCCTGATAGATGCTTATATGGCGACAAGAGGTGCAGTGCAAATGCGATTTGTCAGACAACTCAATGGGTGTGAGATGTCACAGCTTGCGACCATGAGACGTACTGCTGTAGGCCTGGTGTCACAGAGAGCCCACATGGTTTTGCTTTCGAGCCAAGGTCACTGCATCGCCAAGATAGCCCAGATATTCAATGTCTCTGAGAAGTAAGCGTCAAATAGTGCCCACCTGCGTTAATGTCCTGGAGTGTGCAATAATCCCCCTCGAGGAGACAGGCCGTGGGGGATTGATCTATGTCAAAAGCTGAACGTAGACAGATGCGGGAGGCAAGGACTGCCGAATTCAAGGCCAGCGCGATGAGCGGTAGTAAGTGGTGTTGATGCTCACGCTCTTTGTCCGTGTAAATCCCGAATTAATTGGCCGCAGGAAAGAGCACGAAGGCTTCCGCTGCGGCCAGTCGTTGCTACCTGTATTCGTTTTCGAGGACGAGCTTGACTGAATGATCATCAACGAGTTTTGCGTTGGTGCTCATCGCATGCAGCAGGCAGCTGCATGAGAGCCCGCCTATGGCGCGCGCCGCGCCCTGTATAGCTTCATGGATAACCTTGATGGCCCCATCAGTGAAGAGAGGCGTCGTTACCCCTGCAATATTTAAGTTGTGCTCTATGTACCGGGCCGTTTCCGAGAGGTCGAAATACGGCAGGTGCCATCTGATGCTGACCCTCTGCGATATTGCAAGGAGCGATGGCCTCTGCAAGGCGGCCAAAAGCTCTGTTTGGCCAACCAAGATCAAGCTCATCGGAGAATAGCTGTCCATCCTGAAGTTCGTGAGAAAGCGTATCTCCTCAAGCATCTGATGGCTGAGCAGATGGGCTTCATCGATGATCACCACAGGGGTTTTTCCCTGGCCTTCAGCCATGTCGACCAACACTGCGTTCAGCTGGCGTTTGGCGTCCCCACGATAGAACCGAGGTTTGATCCCAAGCTGGTTTAGGCATTCCCAATAGAGGTTTCTCGGCGTAAGCTCCGAATCATGTATGTATAGCGTTTTGTACTTGGCCCGGGGCAGTTCTTCTACGAACCAGCGGACAATGGTCGTCTTTCCTGCCCCGACATTGCCGGTGAAGACGCCGAATAGTTTCCTTTCGGCAACATAGTTGAGCCTTGAGCGCATTTCCTTGGCTCCTGACCAGTCAAACAGGTCAGAGGGTTTGAGGTCTCTGGCGAACGGAGTTCGGGTAAAACCGAAGTAGCGCTCAAACATCCTTATCCTCCTCCAAGCCTGAGAAGGATATTGCGCCAAGCCTGCGCTCTAGGCTCTGCTGTTGCCGCTCCACCATCAGCTTGTCGAAGCTTACGGAATCGGGCCCAGATGTCTGCTTGTCGTTGCCGCCTTGCACACAGACCTTTATGGGAGTTGCAATGCCAACCCTTCTTGTAGAACACTTCCACTGAGCTGAGGTCAGAAGGGTCGTAGCGAAGAAGCACCCTTTTGCCGGCATGATCCACGCCACATCTGAAGGTCTGGCCTTCAAAGGAGAAACAGCCTGTGTGGTCTACCTTGCGTTCAGCCGAATGCTTGAACGCCTCAGTTATTGCCTCGTAGGTTTCGGTGCGGATATTCTTGATGCTTGAGCGGTAGACTTCCAATGGGGACTTGCCATCAAGGGATGAATGAGGCCGGTTATGGTAGAACTCCTCGACCCAGGCGCCAAACCTTAAGCTCATTGATGAACGAGGACTGTACAAATCCTAGCCATTTCTCGATTTTGCCCTTCGCCTCGGGGGAGTATGGGGCTGCGGTCAAGTGTCTAACGCCCAGAGTAGCGCAGGCAACACGAAGTTGGCGCGATACAAAGATCTTGCTGTTATCCACGAAGATGGCCTCCGGAATCCCGCGCTTAATGATCGCTTTTTTCAGACAATCCTCAAGGCTCGGGCCCTTTTGGTCGAAATAGAATTGGGCATGGGGAATCAGTCTGGAGCAATCATCTATGAATGCGATCAGGTAGGTCCTTCTTGGTTTGCCTGTGCTGTCGGGAATGTACGGCCCGTACTTGAGATCGCCCTGCCAGAGCTGATTTGGCCGCTCCTTTACGAACCTTCGGGTTGCCTTCGGCGACTTCTTGGGAAGATCCATGCACCCGGC
>DUWJ01000126.1 GCA_012842765.1 Bacillota bacterium
GACGTCTGGGTTGAGCGCCAGCGCCCTGGCGAGCGCCACACGCTGCTGTTGTCCTCCCGACAGTTGGCCTGGATAGCGATCCTCGTATCCCGCCAATCCCACCTTGACCAAAGCCTCATTTACTATTCTGGGCCACTCCGATTTGGGTTCTTTTTTGAACTGAAGGCCATATGCCACATTCTTGTAGACAGTCATATGAGGCCAAAGGGCGTAGTTCTGAAAGACCATGCCTATGTTCCGCTTGAATGTGGGGATATCTTGCACCTCGCGCTCACCGAACATGATCTTGCCCTCATCGGGGACGTAAAACCCTGCAATGAGGCGCAACGTAGTTGTCTTGCCACAACCTGAAGGCCCCAGCAAAGTGAAGAGTTCTCCGGCGCGCACATGCAAATCTACCTTGCTCAGGACCTCAACAGTCTTGAACCTTTTCGTGACTCCGATGAGCCTGATATTCATGCACTTCACCTCGAACGACTGGCTGGTCTGCGGGCGAGACCCCGCCCGCAGACCAGTGAAGTTATTTGCTTCAACTCGACTAGTACTTCGCTTTAAGCTGGTCCAGTTTTGAAAAGATGTTCTCTCTGAAGTACCTGTTCACTTCGCTTTCTCGCCTGGCAGACAACGTGTTGTCATAAGTGTTCTCCACAACGCCATCGAAATAGCTTCTGCGCCCGCCGTAGAATATGACTGCCTTCTCAGCTGTTGAACCGGCCGGACCGGCGACCTTGAGGTCAGGCACTATCGGGAACAGGCCCCGATCGATGAACAACTTCTGTCCTTCGTCTGTAAGCAGGAATTCGATGAAAGCCTTTGCTGTGTTGGGGTTCTTGCAGTTCTTTATGACACCGATTGGTTCAGGGGTGACGTATGCGCCGGGAGGCGCTATGAACCGGATATCCCCGCCGTGGAGGTAGTTCTCAAATGCCATGTAGCTTGGAACTGCAAAGCCCAGTGCATATTCGCCTTTGGCTACGACAGCCGGGACGTCGCCTGACTTCGCGACGAATTGGCCGGTGTAAGCACCCAGCTTGGAAAGCCATTCCCAACCCTTTTCCCAGCCATACTTCTGAAGTATAACCTCATAGGTGGCATGATTGGAGCTGGAATTGTCAGGCGTGCACTGCGCTATTTGGCCTTTGAAACGTGGATTACTCACGAGGTCTTCCCATGTTTGAGGTGGGGTCGTCCGAAGTCTTTTCGTGACCAAACCTTCGTTGTACACGATTCCGTAGGGTTCCAACGCGGTACCAGTCCAGAATCCCTTAGGATCCTTCAATGGCATGGGCTTTGGCTGACCCATAGTTGCAGGTATCCGGTCGAGCAGGGCCTGCGAGACTTCGTGCTTGACCAGGAAGCCATCAGCGGCCAAGAGGTCATAGAGCACCGTCTCTCCGCCCCAAATCACGTCGGCCTGGGGATTTGATCCCCACTCTCGAATCATGCCTACTGCCAACTGAGTGCCTTTACTCGTGTAGTTGGTCTTCACGTCAATTCCATACTTCGCCTTCGCCCAAGGTTTGAAAGCGTCGAGAGCGGCCACGCTTACAAAGCTAGCTACGGGAGTAATCAAGTTGAGTTCCGCCTCAATCCTAGGGGGGGCGGCCGATAGCGTCGCTGATGCCAGCATAGCTATGGCCAGGACTAGCACTAGAAGCCTTTTCAGTAGCCTTTTCATCAGATTTGCCTCCTCACATTGTTAATCTGCTCACTGAGCAGTTACAGGTTCTCATCAATGCATCACGGCCACAATGTTTTGATCAAGGCAGAGCACTTATTCAGTTGGCAGCCAGCCTTATAGCCCCGTCCGACAGTGAAAGGAATGAGGGCGCGCGCATGAAGCGAAAGCGCTCCATGAGTGGCCCTCTCCATATCTCCATGCCACATTCATCTGGCTTCTAATATGCAATATTCTAGTCTCATTGCCATTCTCCTTCCTACTCTGCAGATATTTCTTTCACGTCCCCTCTGATTTCACTCATTATTGCGTCATTAGCCATTAAGGTCATATTAAGGCTCACCTCACGGCAAGGGATGACTCTGTAGATGGATTTTGAACTGATGAATATGGAAGAGGCGACCACCATTGGCGCACCCCGGGGCTATATAATTCTTACAACAGCAGTGATATAATATTCCAAAGTCCTTGATGATCACGCTCGAAGGCGTAGGAATTTGCCTTTAGAAGATGCGTTACAGGCCATTTTTGACCTGCGCAAGTTGGATGGCACAAGGATTTCGGCATCGGCCTATGAAGGAGGGAAAACGCTACTTCCCCATACGGGGGCCCTGTAGCGTGACATTTGATGAATTCATCACGTCTTAAGGCTGTAGCGGTCTGTCGAGAGATCAACCTTTCCAAGATCGCATCTCACTTCGGCATAGAACGCAAACTATCATGGGAGGACACGCTCGCCCTCAACGAACAGCGCCTATCTGGCATTCTGCCCCAACCGGCCGACAAAAGCTTGTTCATCTTCTCCTTCGGCTCTTTGGTATTCGTCAACTTCTCCGAAAGCGACATCAGGGACTCCATAGACTATCTGGCGAAGGTTGACCGGAATATCGCGGGCTTTGCAATCACGAAGTACACCGATGACTACCAGCTGACCGTCGGCGGCGACAAGCTCTCAGTCACCTACGACGAACTGATAGCTCCGACACTTGAGCCGTACTACCTCGAACTCATAGCCGTCATACTCGCCAAGTCCGCGGCCCTCGAACGGATCGAAGACGAATTAAGCAAGCTGTTTGATGATGTCGAAGTCGTCATTAACGAGCTGGAAAAGGGCACCATGGCCATAAGCGATGAACGCCTAGCGAAGCTTTCCGGCCGAATTCTCAGCTACCGCTATAGTTCCATCTCGTACATCATGGTCCTCGACAAGCCGGATGTGGTATGGAGATTACAAGAGGCGCAAGAACTCTACCTCGAGCTTGAGCATGTTTTTGAGCTTCCGGACAGGTATGGGAAGGTGACTCACAAGACAGAGACCCTTCTCGACATCACCGGAGTCTTTGCCGACCTTTACCACGCCAAGCGCGGGACACGACTTGAGTGGCTTGTGATCATCCTGATCGCCTTTGAAATCGTATTGGGCCTAGTCGAGAAGTTTTGGCCACTTTGAACGGGCGCATCCATAGCCAGTCGAAACGCCGCTGCAGAAGCTTCTTCCTTTTTGCAAGTTGTGAAAGCTTTTGAGTGGCAGGCAAACGCCGTTCATGGTCCATACTGCGAAGAATCATAGTATCAAAATACAAGCTAACGCAATTGGTAGTTACCCATTTAGTGTCCAGTCCTATCTATATATGGCACTCTTTCGGACTTAAAACGTGTGTAACGTTATCCGCGGAATCTTCATTGCATCCCATGAAGTGGAGGCTAGTTTCCTGGCAGTGGCTTTTTGCTTGACCTGAAACATTTTTGGAGCTGCTCATTCACCGAAGACCTCTCTGAGCGCCTCAAGGAGCCTTTCATTCTCAGGCCGACTACGCACTGCAATCCGCACATGGTTTTCACTGAGGAATGGGAAATTGCTGCAATCGCGCACCAGAATGTTTGAGC
>DUWJ01000127.1 GCA_012842765.1 Bacillota bacterium
ATAACGACCACAATAAGGAGTATTGACAAGATAAACTCAAGAACAATCAAAAGCGTCTCCAACGCAGCAACCTCCCATCGCTCCGACTCCAACTGATTCTATCATACACCGTCCTGCTTTACAACGGTACCGCTCCTTCGGCCTACAGGTCATGCCGTAATATACAATGCAAAGCCCCAGGGCCTGCCTTGTTGACCAAGGCAAAGGCCCTGGATTGTCATTCTCTACACTCGATGCATCGCCTTGTTAACCGCCATTACTATAGGGGGTATCAAAAGCGCAGACACAATAGCCTCGGGAACGCCCTGCATAACTGCGATGGAAATCGCTCCAGTCTTTCCCGCAAGCGGAATGTACCCAAACGTAACCGCCAATGCAAGCGTTCCTACGGTGTTCGTGATGCTTCCTGCGGCAGCAGCCAAAGGCAAGCTCCACGGTTTCTTCTTGAGGGCAACGTAAACCCAGTACGATACGGGCCCTATCAGCAGCCTTGCGGGGATAACTACCCGCCAGTCGCCCATGAACCTCAGAGTGAACAACCCGAAGATAAGCCCAACCATCGATCCTATCCCCGAGCCCTCGAGGATTCCTGCGAGAATCACGGGAATATGCATGAGAGTAGCTGCGCCAGCCGGTGTGGGCAATGGCACGAAACCAACGCCTGTGGCCCCAAGAACTACTGTCAACGCTGCAAGCACACCTGATACGGCAATCTGCTCAGTCTTGACCTTCAATCACATCGCACCTCCGTTCCAGCCCCTCTCGGGTGCCGGACGAAATAAGACGGCAAGGCGCACCCTGCTTTTCCAAACCTTGCGCCACGCTCTCGGTCAATCAAGATCCGAGGCTACTTCCGCCACATCGCAGGCTGCCAGATAGCCGCCTACAGAACGAGACGCCCTCACTGCTCTGACGACGGCCGCTGCCAGAACCTCCGCTGCCAAAGACCCTATGGCAGTGATATCTGCAGCTCGATCACGGGATAGCGATCTCTTCCCAGTGGAAAGGCAAAAGACTGTGTCCCCATCATACATGGTATGTGCCGGAACAATCGCCCTTGCAAGACCGTCATGAGCCATCCCTGCGACCTTATTTGCGCCCTCCTTATCTAGCATAGCATCTGTGGCCACAACTGCAACTGTCGTATTCATTCCAGCTAGGTCTTCTGGATCCTTAGCCGTATACACGTCCATTGGGCCACGTCCGGACCTGCCTGCCCTCCTGGCGGCTCCCGGGCCAATGAACCTCTTCTCCTCCCTGTCGTAGGCTCCTGCCACCACATTCCCTGTCCATGGATCCACGATATCACCCAGGGCATTCACTGCCACAATAGCCCCTACATGCACGGGCTTGCGCCTACCGGGCTGGGGAAGCTCGGCTACACAAGTTCCGATTCCGCCCTTCATCGCATATTCATCGCCCAACATCTTGCCGACTGTAGCGCCGGCGCCCGCTCCTACATTACCTTCGGCACATGCTCCAGACGATGCCGCTCGGCATGCCCTATATCCCATGCTTCGATCGGGACGCACTTTGGGGTTTCCGATTCCGAGGTCAAATATTACAGCCGCCCCCACAATGGGAACGACTCCGAATGGAGTTTCGAACCCAACGCCCTCCTCCTCCAGAAACTGCATTGCCCCTGAAGCAGCATCCAGGCCGTAAGCGCTCCCGCCTGAGAGCACTACGGCCTGGATTCTTTCAACTAGATTGCACGGACGCATTAGGTCAGTTTCTCGGGTGCCCGGGGCTGAACCCCGCACATCCACACCTGCAACGGCTCCATTCGGAGTTAATACGACTGTGCAGCCTGTTAAGGCATCATCATCTTGTGCGTGCCCCACTAGCACACCCAGGACCTCTGTTATGCCACGCAAGTCGCATCTCCCCCGTACTGGTCTCCCAGAACTTCAGATTACCTAATACAATAGAAAGCGTCGAGTCCTGCGTAAACCGCTGCGTCTCCTAGCTGGTCCTCGATCCTCAGAAGCTGGTTGTACTTAGCCACTCTATCGGTCCGGCAAGGCGCGCCCGTCTTGATCTGGCCAGCATTGGTTGCGACGGCAATGTCTGCAATGGTAGTATCCTCAGTCTCTCCGGATCGATGGGATACCACGGCGGTATAGCCTGCGCGCTTTGCCATCTCTATCGCATCCAAAGTCTCGGTAAGCGAACCAATCTGGTTGACCTTGATAAGCACTGAGTTCGCGACGTGGCGTTCGATCGCCTTCTCTATCCGCTCAACATTCGTTACGAGCAGATCATCACCGACAAGCTGAATCTTGCCTCCAAGCCTCTCAGTGGCGATTTTCCAGCCATCCCAATCGTCTTCTGAAAGGCCATCTTCGATGGATATGATCGGGTATTTGTCAGCAAGGGCTTGATAATAGCTCACTAGTTGCTCTGAATTGTATTCTACGCCCTCTCCCTCAAGCCGGTATTTACCATCGCGGTAAAGCTCGCTTGCCGCCACATCCAAAGCTATGTACACTTGCTCGCCCGGACCGTAGCCGGCCTTCTCGATTGCTTCGACTATGACCGCAATTGCCTCTTCATTGGAAGATAGATTCGGTGCAAACCCGCCCTCATCTCCTACTCCGGTAGAAAGGCCACGTTTTTTCAACACTGACCTGAGCGAATGATAGATCTCCGCTCCCATTCTGAGCGCTTCCGAGAAGCTATCGGCGCCGACGGGGACTATCATGAACTCCTGAATGTCGACATTGTTGTCGGCGTGCTCTCCCCCGTTTAGTATGTTCATCATTGGCACGGGCAATGTCCGGGCGCCCACCCCGCCCAGATACTGATAGAGCGGCAAGCCAAAGAACTCGGCAGCAGCATGCGCCACTGCCAAAGATACTCCAAGTATGGCGTTGGCGCCCAGATTCTCCTTGTTTGGCGTGCCATCAAGATCTATCATTGTTGCATCGATAATCGCCTGCTCACATGCGTCCATGCCGATTATCTCATCTGCTATCGGGCCATTCACGTTATCAACAGCCAGGGTCACTCCCCGCCCCATGTAGCGGTCCCTGTCTCCGTCTCTTAGCTCGAGAGCCTCATGTTGACCTGTAGAAGCACCCGATGGGACAGACGCCCGTCCCACGACCTCATCAAACAATGTTACTTCAACCTCGACCGTGGGGTTACCCCGGGAGTCGAGAATCTCGCGCGCATATACATCGGTGATTATAGACATCTTCCTAGTGCGAGATAATCTCGCCTGCGCTCCTTTCCCTTTGTGTCATTCCTTCGAGTCAATCATAGCCGCGATTATTCCCATAAAGTCGGCAGCCTTCAAACTGGCGCCTCCGACCAAGGCTCCGTCTATATCGGGCTGCCGCGCGAATTCCGCCATGTTCCCAGGCTTCACGCTGCCGCCGTATTGGATCCTGACTGCCTCGCTCAGATCGCGCGAATACAGCTCAGCTATGGTATCCCGAATCACCCTGGCCATTGCGTTAGCATCTTCGCCAGTAGACGCCCGTCCGGTTCCTATTGCCCACACCGGTTCATAGGCTACCACTGCTTTACTCGCATCTTCGGCAGATAAGCCTGCAAATGCGCCTCTTACCTGTCGCCGTACTACGTCATTGGCTAAACCATCTTCACGTTGAGCAAGGGTCTCGCCGACGCACACTATGGGCTTGAGTCCGGCCGCAACGGCCGCCTTCATCCTCCGGTTCACCGTATCGTCGGTTTCCCCGAACATGGCACGCCGCTCAGAATGGCCTATTATGACCCAACGACATCCTGCATCCAGAAGCATCTCACAGGAGATTTCACCTGTGAAGGCACCGCTTGTCTCCCAATGAACGTCTTGGGCTCCGACGTCTATCCCCGATTCCGCAACTCGATCCGCAACAGCCTTTATAGCGGTAAACGGCGGACACAGAACGACATCGCACTTCTCTATGAACCTCGCCGCATCGTCAGCGAGAGCGCCTCCCAGTGCCACTCCGTCGGGTATCGTCTTATTCATCTTCCAATTTCCAGCGATTATGCTTCGTCTCACTTCAAACCCTCCATGTCGCCTTCATCCCTGAGAGCAGCAACCCCCGGCAGTTCTCGTCCTTCAAGAAATTCCAAAGACGCCCCCCCGCCAGTCGACACATGGGTCATCTTGTCCGCCAGCCCGTACTGCTCACATGCTGCCGCAGAATCGCCTCCGCCGACAATAGTCACTGCATCCGACGAAGCAAGAGCCTCGGCAATTCCCCGTGTTCCGCGGGAAAATGCAGGCATTTCAAAGACGCCCATAGGTCCATTCCAGATGACTGTTCCCGCTGAGCGGATGAGGTTGGAAAAACGCTCCACTGTCTTCGGGCCTATGTCAAGCCCCATCCAGTCAGCAGGTATCCCATCTGCGTCTACAATCTTGTAGGGAGAATCTGCATCGAAGCGTTCGGCTGCAACGATGTCTACGGGCAGTTCCAGCGTGACCCCTCGATCCTTCGCCTTGGCCATCGCACCCCTCGCATAATCCAGCCTCTCAGCATCTAATATGGACTTTCCGATCTCATAGCCCTTGGCCGCAAGGAACGTGTAAGCCATCCCTCCGCCGATTATCAAGCCGTCTACTTTGTCTAGGAGGTTGTCGATCACACCCAGCTTATCAGCGACCTTGGCGCCTCCAAGCACTGCAATGAAAGGCCGTGCCGGGTCTTCGATTGCCTTGCCCATTATTTCGATCTCTTTTTTCATCAGGAAGCCGGCAACGCCCGGGATATAATGGGCTATACCCTCGGTAGATGCATGCGCCCGGTGCGCCGTTCCAAAGGCATCATTCACATACACGTCTGCAAGCGATGCAAGCGCCTCCGCAAATCTAGGATCGTTAGCCTCTTCTTCCCTGTGAAACCTCAGATTCTCCAGGAGGACAACATCCCCAGGCTCCATTTCGCCCACAGCTTGAACCACTTCCGGGCCAATGCAGTCACCCAGTTTCCTCACTGGCTTTCCAAGGAGCTCGGAAAGCCTTTCCGCGATCGGGTCCATAGTGGCAGACGGATCATATTTCCCCTTAGGCCTGCCCAGGTGAGAAGCGAGAATCACCTTAGCACCATGATCCAAGAGATACTCTATCGTTGGCAAGGCGGCGGCGATTCGTCTGTCGTCCGTTATATTACGCTGGGCGTCCATGGGAACGTTGAAATCAACCCTGACGAAAACACGCTTTCCCGCCACATTTATATCTTCAACAGTGAGCTTGCGCAATGCACATCAGCCCCTTCACACGCAACGATTTACATCTGCTTGGCGATGAATGACGCCAGATCCACCACGCGGTTGGAGTAACCCCACTCATTGTCGTACCACGCAATCACCTTAACCATGTCATCCTCCATTACCATCGTGCATAGCCCATCCACGATCGAAGAATGAGGATTGTGATTGAAGTCGTGGGACACAAGCTCCTCCTCGGTGTAGTCGAGGATTCCAGCAAGCGGACCTTCGGCTGCAGCTCGAAGCGCATCGTTCACATCATCCACCGTTGCCTTCTTCTCCAGATCCACCACGAGGTCAACGACGGAGACATTTGGAGTAGGCACTCTGAGCGCAAATCCGTTGAGCTTGCCCTTGAGTTCAGGCAAGACTAGAGCCACAGCAGCAGCTGCGCCGGTAGTTGTGGGTATCATCGACATTCCAGCAGCCCTTGCCCTGCGAAGATCTTTGTGGGCAAGGTCGAGGATCCTCTGGTCATTCGTATATGAGTGGACCGTTGTCATCAGCCCGCGCTTGATTCCGAACGTGTCCATCAGGACTTTAGCAACAGGTGCAAGACAATTCGTAGTGCATGAGGCATTGGAGATGATGTGATGATTGGCATGGTCATACTTGTCCTCATTGACCCCCATCACTATTGTGATGTCTTCGTTCTTTGCCGGAGCACTGATGATCACCTTCTTAGCGCCGCCAGCCAAATGAGCTGATGCCTTATCCTTGGAACGGAAGACCCCGGTCGACTCGACTACTATGTCGACTCCCAGATCGCCCCAAGGCAGCTTTGCCGGATCCTTCTCGGCAAATACCTTTATCTTCTTTTCGCCAATCTCTATGCAGTCGTCATCTGCAACGACCTTGCCCGGATATGTTCCGTGAACTGAATCATACTTGAAAAGATGTGCATTGGTTCGGGCGTCCATGAGATCGTTTACAGCCACCACTTCAATGTCATCATGTCCGTCTGCAGCCCTCAAAACCAACCTGCCGATTCTTCCAAAACCATTGATTCCAACTTTAACTGCCATTGTTCCCCGCCCCGATGGGCGGAACTCACCTCCACCTTCTTAGTCGATTCTTCGTTTGATCCGCGGACAAGATTCCTCACGACGTCCTTGTCGCGAGCTCGAGGCTACGCGTCGTCAACAGTTTTCCCCAGCGCCTCACGCGCAGCCCCCTCGTCCGTCACTACTATATGGGAAAACCCATTGCGCAATACTGCCGCCAGCGCCTGACCTTTGCTGGACCCTCCGCCCACACACATTACAGTCTCAACAGCTGACAGATCAGACACACGCAAACCCAGACTTGATGTAATGTACACTACCTCGCCGTCTCGGTCAAAGTAAAATCCAAAAGCCTCCCCTACCGCCCCCAAGCTTGCTATCTCCTCGATCTCCGAAGGTGACATGTTCCGCCTCCGCGCCATCTCCACTGCTGTTCCTACACCATGCACCACTATCCTGGATTGCCTGATTGTGTCGAGCACCTCTTTAGTGCGAGGTTCCTCCGCCACACTGGCCGCCAATTCATGGCCAAGATCGTCCGGGAGATTGAGGATTCTGTAGACGCCGCCCAGTTTTTTCGCCATCAGAGCAGCGACTGTATCAGCCTGCTTTTCCACGTCCTCGCCAAGGCTTCCCCTGGCCGGAACCACGACGACATTGCGTTTCCCCGAAGCAGGAACCGTCTGAGCGGCAAGTTCCGCCATTGTAGTTCCGCCACACACTGCAACAACATCACCGTCGGATATCATATCCCGCAGAACACACGCCCCGACACGGGCCATCTCCTTCTTCACTGCCTCGTCCTCATCGGAGTTGCCGGTGATGACTATGGCGCGTTCCAGATCGAACTCATGCTGAAGAAGATCAGCGAGCCGCTGAGCGCCTACGAGAAGTCCAACGTATTCAGCCAGATCCCTGAGGATATCTTCCCCATCCTCTGACAGCCGGATCCCATCAGGGCCTACAACGAGTAAGCCTGCAGTGCGCAGCACATTCTCTTCTCGCCTTACATGGCGTTCGCTTTCGCCCAGCGACTGCGCTAGAGCGCGTCTCCCAATGGGCTGAGCATGGGAAACATGGCGGAGAATATTGTATCTCAGAATGATGCGATCCGAGAATTCCGGCATCACTCTGCGCTGTAACGAAACGATCTCTGCAGCGCTCAGCATTTGCATCTCGCTGGACATTTTTTGTCCCGCATAGTCAAATTGCGTCCCACCCATGTCAAATGAAATTCTGTATCTCCCTCAGAAATCCTTCTGGCCCATGAAAAAAAGGCCTCAGTATCTTCGACGCTTCGTGGAAGGCGGCAACATCATCTCATCCCTATACTTCGCCACAGTTCTCCTGGATATCATTATGCCCTCGCAGCCCAGCGCATCGGCTATCTGTTGGTCAGAAAAAGGGGCTTTAGGATCCTCAGAGGCGATCATCTCGCCTATGCGTTTTTTCACACTGGCACTGGCCGCGGCATCTCCGTCCGAAGTGCTCACCCCGGAATCGAAAAAGAACCTTAGTTCAAATACACCGCGAGGAGTCTGCGCATACTTTCCCGCCGTAGCTCGGCTGACAGTGGATTCGTGCATTCCTATGTCGTCGGCAACCTCTCGAAGAGTCAGCGGGCGCATGTGGAGAATGCCACGGTCAAGGAAGTCACGCTGATGTCTGACTATTGATTCTGATACCTTCACTATAGTGGAACGCCGCTGTTCCACAGACCTTACAAGCCAAAGCGCGGAATCGAGCTTCTCCTTGATGAAATCCTTCGCTGCACTGTCAACGTTGGCGTCTCTCAACATGGATCTGTATTTCTCGTTTATCATCAGTCGCGGAATGGCAGAGTCATTTGGAATCACAATGTACTCGCCCTCAACGTATTCGATGAAAACATCAGGCACTATGTATCTCGTCTCGCCGCTTCCTGTAAACCCAGCACCCGGACGAGGATTGAGAGTGCGGATAAAATCGACGGCCGCCTGCACTTGCCGAACGTCCACACCCAGCTCCGAAGAGACCTTAACCATGCGGCCTGCAGCAATATCCTCAAGATGGCATGAGACTATCTTTCGCGCAAGGCGACACAGGTTATCTTCGACTCCCGAGGCGCAGATCTGCAGATCCAGACATTCTCGGATGCTACGCGAACCCACTCCAACAGGCTCAAAGCTCTGAATAAGGGATAAGGCGCGCTCCACGTCGTCAATTTCCACTCCAAGGGACGCCGCGACCCTATGAACATCACCTCGGAAAAACCCATCACCGTCTATGCACCCCAATAAATACTCGCCAATCCGTAGAGTACGCATGTCGCTGCAGGCCAACCTCAGCTCCATATGGTACTGCTCTTCAAGCGATGGTTCCCATTTAACCAGGGGAATCGGATCAAAATCGACATTAGGGTCAATCGGCCCACGAGTCCAACCCACGTCCGTACCGTCCTCAAAGAAGCGCTCCCAGTCTATCTCGTTCTCATCATCTTCAGGATTAGCGTCGCTTTCATGGACAGCATCCTCTGGACCAGCTTGCACCTGCTTATCGACGACCATTCCAACGTGACCTTCTTCCTCCAGAAGCGGGTTCTCAAGAAGTTCGTTGGAAACATACTCCGCAAGATCGACCGTGGAAAGTTGAAGCAGGTGAATAGCCTGTCTCAATTCCGGGGTCATGACAAGCTTTTGGACCTGTTGCTGCACGAGCACAAAAGACATTTCCACGGCGATTCACCTCAACTTTCCTGCTGCCCGCGGAGCCTGTTAGCAATCTCAGAAATCCTCCTCATTCGATGGTTCACGCCTGACTTGCTCAGTTTCGGCGAAAGCATCGTCCCAAGTTCCGTGAGGCTTGCCTCCGGATATTCCAGCCTAAGCCAAGCGATCTCGCGGAGAGCCGGAGGAAGCCGCCCTATACCCATCATCTCGTCTATGAGCTGAATATCCTGAATCTGCCTGACTGATGCCTCCACCACTTTGGAAACATTTGCGTTTTCGGCATTTACTAGCCTGTTCACATCATTTCTGATCGATCGGACAATCCTGGTATTCTCCAATTCCAGCAACGCATTGGCTGCCTCGATCACGCGAAGGAATTCCACTACATCGTCTCCATGCTTAATATAAACCACGCTGCGCTCCCGACGTTGAACAATTCCAGCCCGAATATGAAATTGGCGCAACAACTCGACAATGTCGTCAGCATGGGTCCGATATTTCAAAGCCATCTCCACGTGATATCCTTTCTCCGGCTCGCCCATATAACCGGCTCCTAGAAAAGTTCCACGCAAATAAGCCCTCATACAGCAACGATTTGCGACAATAGCGGAATCTATCCCGCTGGCCAAGCCGAACTCCCCATAGATGCCGAGGAGCTCGAGAAGTTCCATGGCTTGATCGTGATCGCTGATGAGGACTATATATGTATTGCCCCTAGGTAGACCACTCCCCTGGCGCACTGCAATCTGAGTGTCAGGACGTCCCACGTCACGCAGAAGCATAACTACTTTTCGGGCGACACCGGCATTGGATTCCCGAATCAGCACCGAAATCCGCCCCTGAGATATCTGTATGACTCCGTCAGTCTTGACCAAAGCAGAGAGCTCAGCAACCTGGCAACATCTCTGTGTCGGCATAACCCTTATCAGTTCGTCCTTCATGCGCGAATAGAAGTCCACGCAAACATCACCTCTGCCAATAGCGCGCCCTGCTATTCTTCCTCAGCTGGCAACCGATTACCTCCTTCCCGCGACGCTTGGATCTGCGCCAAATGACGTCATACTTGAACACTGAAGGAGAATACGATTTAAGCGATGCGACTTGACCAGCAAAAACATTGGTGATTCTTTTTTTGGGGGGATGATCGAATGAGCATTATGTGGCTGCTGATGTTGGCTTCAGGCGCCATTGTAGCCATTATCGTAAAAGGCCCTGCCAGCGTTACGAGTATCGCATTGTCATCGACAAGAGAAGCAGTTCAGTTATGTATAGGGCTTGCCGGGTCGATCGCTCTTTGGTCGGGGATCGCGAAAATAGCCGAAGAATCGGGGCTCATGTCACGACTGGCAGATCTCATGCAGCCGATCATAGCCCCGCTTTTCCCTGGGATATCCCCACGTTCCCACGCCATCGGTTACATGGCCACTAGCATGGCCGCGAATCTTCTGGGGCTTGGAAGCGCAGCGACGCCGTTCGGGCTGCGTGCCATGGAAGAGCTGGCAGCTGAAGACAAGCGCCACTCTGGAAAAGCCTCGCTACGCCTCCCCGCGCAACATCAAGAAGCCACCGACGCTATGTGCACATTTGTGATAATCACCGCATCTAGCCTCACATTAGTTCCAACCACAGTGCTTTCTCTCAGAGCCGAACTGGGCTCCGCAGATCCAGGCTCCATAATAGGAGCAACAATAATCGCAACTAGTTGCTCGACTGGCGCAGCAATAATCCTCGACCGCCTGCTTTCAAGGCGGAGGAGACGGAGATGATGCAACTGTCGTCACTACCCTATCTCCTGATTCCCCTGTTCCTTTTGGGAATCCCCGCATATGGAGCGTCAAAAGGCATCGATGTCTACGCTTGCTTCATAGAAGGCGCTTCCGACGGCCTGAAAGTGGCAGCAAAGATCGCGCCCGCCATGATCGCGATGTTCTTGGTTGTGGGGCTTCTACGAGACTCCGGAGCATTGGACATACTGGCGCAGGCTGTTGGCCCCGCAACCATGAAGCTTGGGATCAACCCCGACCTCGTGATGCTGGCCATTCTCAGGCCAATCTCGGGATCTGGCGCGCTCAGTCTCCTCGCCAACATCCTGAAGGATCTGGGCCCCGATACCTTCGATGGCAAACTCGCCTCAGTTATACAAGGAGCCTCCGATACCTCTCTCTATATCCTTGCGCTCTATTTCAGCTCAGTCAATGTATCAAAGTGGCGCCATTCAGCAGTGGCAGCGCTCCTGGCCAACGCGGTCGGGTTCGTGGCCGCTATCATCGCCTGTAATATCATCTTCCGGTGAACACGTGCCTTA
>DUWJ01000128.1 GCA_012842765.1 Bacillota bacterium
CAAAGAGCAGAGCTCTGCCCATCATGATATCCGACCATCTCCCCTTGTACAGCTTCAACTGGAGCATCCGCCCACATTCTTGCCCAACGCTGACAATGTCAAACCTACGCGAGAACGGGCTGTTCTCGCACCGATTCGGGATACTCTATCGGGCAACGTGTTTCATAGAATATGGCAGAGTTCAGTGGCTAGATGGAGCACATACGGCATACCGGTCATGCTTAGAGCAGATATCGTCTGCAGCTGCTTGCAGAAAGAGGCCTTTGGGTAGCCTGCTTTATGTGGCTCACACCTCACGTCCGCACTTCTCCGAATAAACTTGGAAAGTTTCTGTACCAGCATGGGAATATCATGTCGCCGGCATTCGGGTCCCGAGAGGATAATCCCACATCCAATGCAAGGACGCCCCTGTCGTGACGTAAAGCCCGATCATTCCTTCGGGTACGGCTTTCCACGTGTTCGATCTAACGAACAGCATAGGCGAAACCGCCTGAATTGCAGTAAACGCCAGCGCAGGTGCCTTATGTGCCCCTATCAATGACCTAGCCAAGCTTGTCAGGACCTTCGTGCTCGGAAGACTTGTCCCAAAAGGCAGGGATCTCAGCTCTAAAACAGTCGGCACATGAGGCAATAGCTCATCCCAAGGTTGAATGCGGAGCACCGGTCGGGTGGACTCAGAAAACATTCTCAACTTCTCCACTTGATCATTGACCCCATTAATGTGCTCTGCCACTCTGAGACCGAGTCGACTTTCTGCGCGGCAAGGCGCGCATCATACAGCTTCTGGAGACGATTTATGAGCCTGCGCGCTCGCTGCGTCATTCTCCACCTGCGGCCGTATTCCTCTTCTCCCCTCATATAGAGCTTGCCAGGCGTGCCTAAGAGTTTTCACAGGCCTATACCAAAATCCCCTGGCACATAGATCCGATAGGCATGAGACAAACAACTTGAATGTGTCTTTGGCTGGAATAAATGGCGAATCGTGCCATACCGGCTGTTTGGCCTCTCAAAACACTGACCGTGCTTGGCCTGCAACCGACACCTCCCTAACGGAAGAGAGAAAGCATCCACTTTGCGGCCTTGTCTATCCAGATCGCCGGATTCGGAATATTCACCCCGAGTAACATCAAAAGCGCCAGCGTGAAGTCGAGCCCTACAGCGAAAACAAACACGGCCAGCTCCCGCCAGAGCTTGTTCCTTATGAGGTCCGGCGCCTCATAGAATCCCAAAACCACGACCGCCAAGACTAGCAGCACTATATTCACTGCTGTCCACCCGATCCTCCCATTTCATTCAGCTTGACGCTGCGCACAGTCAGCCCGCTCCTGACCAGCGTTGCCTCGATCTCGATCTCCGGCTCTATTTCAGCGAAAATGTCGTACCAACCGTCCCGGATCTCTTTCCAAAGTTTCGGACGGGTTCGATGGATCTCGCGCCCAAAACCGAATACATCTGCTCGAAGATCCTGAGCCTTCTTCACAGCGGCCATGATTTCATCCTCTATCGCCTTTGCCATCAGCCGCTCCATCGACTCCCACAGTCCAGGGTGAGCGTACAGGTCGACGTACGGCTGCACATCCGATATGTTAGCCTCTGCCTTTATCTTAATGACGATCCCTATTGTTCTTCCATTGTCTTCGATTTTGGGTCTGAAGGATCCACTAGATCTGATGATTTCAAGTCCAACGCGAGACCCTAACGAAGCCCGACCCAAGCTCGGTTCAGGCGCATCTATTACCAGAATCCCGGACTTGGTCTTTCCCGTTATCCAATTGTATCCTCTGGCTTCGCGTCCATCGAGCCATCCTACCAGCTTATCGCTACGAAATACTGCTGCGCCCGTCAACCTAGCCACAGATTTAATCTGCTCCCGTGTGACGTCTCCCGTGATCTCGTAAGGATACGTATACGGCATGACCTCTATGCGCAAAGCTATTGGATCAATTCCTTCCGATTCCAACGCCATAACGAAGTCATTGACTGAGGCAATAACAATAGTCGACGTGCTCTTCGAAGCGTTCATCGCAATGCCCATCCCCGCTTCCCCTGGCACTCGCTCCAACTCAAATTCCGATTGGAGCAGATCCCATGCCCTAGCGCCTGAGGCCACGCCCAAAACGGCTCGCCGCCGAGTTTCTTGGTCGCGCACTAAAAAGTCAACCGCCCTTGCCACTCCGCCCTTTGCGAACTCCTCGCCGAATAGCACCCATCTACTGTGCGGCCAGGAGAGCCTGCGCGGCGAAAGCTCCGACACATTGCGCACTGCCTCAAAGATGGTATATCCTGTCGCGCTTATTACCCAAAACGGCTTCTCAGGTGCAGGCCCACGTTCGCCACTGACTATAGAGGAAGGTTTGACTACGTGGGCCGTGACCTGAATCAATTCGCCGGGATCGCGTTCTTCACCCGGCAATTCCCAGTGGGTCTTGCCCAATGCGGTATCTACTCCCACTGCGTTGACAAATCCCAGGCTCTCAATCTCCCTGTGACTCCAACACCCTGTAGCAAGAAATGCAGTAAGTCCCAGAGCTAGTATTGCCGCTATCATTCTCGTCCCGCCGGGCCCCTCGCCTTTCCGTCGATTCAACCACCTCGCTCCAGTCAGCACAACCAGCACAGCAATAACGAAGACCGCCGTGACAAGGCTCCCGCTCTTGGCAGAAGTGGACCTGTCAAATGCTCCCATGTTGGGCCACATACCCAATCCCATGATCACCGCCAACCCTCCCAGGGGGTAGACTAGTGGTTCATAGCGCTTTAAGCCAAGCAAATTCGCACTAGCCTCAGCCGCCGCCCAAAGCGATGTGGAAAGCACAAGGCCCGCCCCGGAGGTCCATGAGGCAACAGTAATCAGCTCCAGCCTTTCAAAGAATTCCCCAAGGCTGATCATGCGGGTAAGGCTGAGGGCAGGCAGCTCAAGTGACGTGGCAAGAGGCCCGAAGACCGCTGTAACAACCACTGCAAGAAGAATCAGGATAGCGCCGCTTATCAGGGCAGAATAGACTGTGCCTCTCATAAGATCCCGGCCGCTTTTCATGTAGGGCGCTATCATCATGAGCACGTTAAGGTCGAGGAAGAGACTGACTGCAGTTCCAGTCGGGAGCGCCAATGAACTCAGGTCTTCAGGAAGAAGCGGCAACAGGTTTCTAAATTGCATGACGTCTGCAGGAAGAGTGAACGTAAGCAGCAATCCCAGAAGGATCAAAACGGCTGTAAGCTCCGACATCATAGCAATCAACTTTATGCCGCGCCGAGCTATGCCCGAACTGACCAGCGCCGTCAGAACCATGAAGACTACGATAGGAGTCTCCGGCATGGTACCAATCACATAAGCCTCTCCCACCGAGCGCACTTGCAAAGCCGCAAGAAGCATCCAATAGAAGACGAAGAGCCAGCCTACTGCTCCACCTACAGTCGTCCCAAGACGGCGGCG
>DUWJ01000129.1 GCA_012842765.1 Bacillota bacterium
AAATCCGTCCGCCCAGAGCGTCACGAGGCCTATTTTGTTTTCACTGTCCAGGAAGAGCTGGGTCTGCGTGGTGCCAAGGCAGCGGCATATGGCATCAATCCCGATGTTGGGATAGCGGTGGATGTTACAACCTGGGGTGATACTCCTGAATGCGCGCCTTTTAACGTCGTGCTTGGAAAAGGCGTGGCTATCAAGGCGAAGGATTCAAGTGTAATCGCTCATCCAAAGGTCAAAAACCTCATGATAGATGTTGCCGAGAAGAAGGGGATTCTATACCAGATGGAAGTCCTGGAACGCGGAGGGACGGATGCGGGCGCTATTCACCTGACGCGTGAAGGCGTGCCTTCGGGGACGATCTCTATTCCGTGCAGATATGTTCACACTCCCTGCGAGATGGTGGACATGAGGGACGTTGACGCTGCAACCCGGCTGCTGGTGGGTGTGGTGGAAGAGTTGGCATCCTCTTCTGGCGGTGGTATACTCTAGACGTGTAATCGGTCAAACGGGGGAATAAGCGTGAATACTGACAGCAAGAAGAATACGAAGCATGTAAAGACGATCATAGCATCTGATCTCAAGTCTACGGTGTCGTCAGGCGGTTGCAGGGAGTGCCAGACCTCCTGCCAGTCTGCTTGCAAGACATCGTGTACGCTTGGGAACCAGGCTTGTCGGAGATAGCCGACATACTGGATATTGAGCGAAGGCGTCCGTCGGCAGCTGGAATCAGGCGCAATTGGCACTGGTTCCAGGCAGCGGACGCTCGTTTCCTTCTTGACGTCCAGTCTGGCAGCTTGCATGCCATTGATGATGCGGCATGGGACGTTTTGGAGGCGCTCGTATCCTCCTGTGATCAAGCTGGAACTCGGGAGTGCGCTGCGGCAGATCTTGCTGCCGCGGCAGGCGTTGACGTCAGTCAAACAGAGGAGATTCTGCACGACCTAGCTGTGCTGATTGATGAGGGAACCCTTGCATGGCCTGACGATGAGGATCCAGTCCCGTCGGCACTTGGCCCCGGGGTGGTCAAAGCCATGTGCCTCCATGTGGCGCATGATTGCGACATGAGGTGCGGATACTGCTTTGCTGGTACGGGAGGGTTCGGAGGAAGGCGAAGCCTGATGCCGCCTGAGATCGCATGCGCTGCGCTCGATCTTCTCTTCGACATTAGCGGCCACGTGAAGCACCTTGATGTCGACTTTTTCGGCGGAGAGCCGCTTCTGGCCATGGATACGGTGGTTCGAGCGGTAGAGCATGGCCGGAAACTAGAGGCGGAGACAGGAAAAGTATTGAAGTTTACCATCACGACGAACGCAACTCGCCTCACGCCTGAAATTGGGAAGTTTCTCAATGACAATCAGATTGCGGCGGTGCTCAGCCTCGATGGAAGGCCCCAGGTCCATGATGCAGTCCGCAAGGGCGCCTCCGGCGAATCTACATTTGATCGCTGTTCTGCAAATGCGCTCAGTTTCGTTAAGACTCGCCCTGAGGGCCCTGATGGCGAGTACTACGCGCGGGGCACGTATACGAGAAAGAACACGGATTTCGTGGAAGACGTGCTTTTCCTCGCGGACATGGGTTTTGCAAGTATATCTTTCGAGCCTGTCGTTTCGCCGCCATCATCTCCTTATTCGATTCGCGAATCCGATCTCGACGAGATCTATAGGTCATACGATAGACTCGTTCGCGAGATGGACGCGAGAAGTGAGGAGGGACGGGGATTTCGTTTTTTCCATTTCGACCTTGACGTGGCTAAGGGTCCGTGCCTTGCCAAACGGTTGCTTGGGTGCGGGGCCGGGCGGGAATACGTGGCAGTGACCCCAGACGGGGAGCTCTATCCATGCCATCAGTTTGTGGGCAGGGAGGGCTTCGTGATGGGAGATGTGTTCCACGGGATTGAAAAGCCTGAGATAGGCGAGAGGTTCGGCGCTGCGCATATATATGCTAAGGAGGCGTGCCGCGATTGCTGGGCGCGGTATTTGTGTTCCGGCGGGTGCCATGCTAACGCGCACCAAATGAACGGAACCTTAATGGAGCCATACGCCATAGGATGTATGATAACGCGCAAACGCCTGGAGAGCGCTCTCGCTTTTGCAGGCCTCGAATCGTTGCGCTGCGCCTGAGTGATGGCGCCGCCAGGCAAGGTTTTGCTGATGTGACAGGTTTGTGCCGGACCGGAATGTTACCATGTCCTCGGTGTCTAGCCGAGGACTTCGACATTCTGGGAGGTATGGCAATGCAGAACGTTGCTTTGTTGCCCGAGCTTCAGTTGATTGCAGCCGTTCAGGAGGAGAATTGTGGCGAGGCTTTTGCCGAGTTGCTCGACAGGTATTCCAGGGCAATCTACGTATGGACTAAGCCTTTCTTCAACGAGGATGTGGTAAGCAGGGATGATCTGTTACAGGAAGCCCGGCTTGGATTCCTAGCGGCGGTGCGCGCATACAATCCTAAGCTTGCATCATTCTTCACATTTGCGGAGTTGTGTGTGAATCGAAGACTGTGCAGCGTTGCAAGGTCATTCCGGCGTTCGAAGAACACCCCTCCGGCGCCGGTTCTTCCGCTATGGGGTTCTGCTAGATCGTGGGATTCAGATGACCGGAACCTCATTGAATCTGTAGCCGATACTGATGCTGTCGATCCAGTCGAAGAAGCAATTGCGCATGATTCTGCAGCAAGAATCATGAATGTGGCGTCTAGTGCGCTCTCAACGTTGGAGCTTGAAGTCTTCAAGGGGCTGGCTGAAGGGGCGTCCTACAGAGAACTTGCCGTAAACATGGGTGTGGAAACGAAGACAGTCGACAATGCAGCATTCCGGGCAAGGAGGAAGTTGCGGGAGCTTATGTTCCAGGAGATAGAGAGGGACGTGACGGCCTGATGTCGAATTGTCTTCTGGGTGATTGCATATGGCTGGAGGAAGAGATACCAGGCTATTATCGATACTCGAGATGGTGGAGTCGTCTGGGGGGTCATGCCAGGTTGACACCATTCTCGAAGCTTTCGACATATCCATGCGAACTCTCCAACGCGATTTGGCGAAACTGAGGATGGTTGGGGCAAAGATTGAAATACGTGATGCCCTAGTCGTCTGCGAAGACGATGGCGGCGGATACCACGCTAGGTCCTCAGAAGCTGCCATGCGACAGCTGGCCATCCTCACATACCTTACAGGTGGCCCCTCAACCATAACAAGCATAGTAACGTATCTGAATGACCCCATACGCGACTTTAGCATCGACGAACGGACTGTGAGGCGCGACGTGGATTACCTGGAGTCTCGCGGCCTTGTGGAGGCTCCCGGCCAGTGGAGCGAGCCCGGTGGGAAAACCGGGCCATCCTGCCGCGGCGAATGTGTCGATAGATCAGGCGCGTACAGGCTGAGCAGTGCATTCATGCCAAGATTTTCGCTGACCTGCGATGAGTTGGTGGCGGTGGTGCTTGCGCTGGAGTCTGCGCCGGAGGCGGTGGCTGACCACGCTACTGTTGTTTCCATCCGCGACAAACTCCTTGCGAGTGTGGCGCCGCAGACGGGGCCTGCTCATTATGTAACTAGACGAAGGTTTACCAAGGGCCGGACTCGAAGGTCGGATCCGGCCATACTTAGGAAGGTTGATACCCTGGAGTTGGCGTCGCTGGAGGGCCGGGTCGTGAGGATCAGGTATCGGGGCACGGGCGATGGGGCGAGCAAGGTCAGAGACGTAGAGCCGTTGGGGGTAGTCTACTACTGGTTTCATGATGCATGGTATCTCGTTGCTCGCTGCCGAAGGGCGGATGAGCTAAGGCACTTCAGGGTGGATCGGATTGACGGGATGATGCTGACTTCCGACAGATACGAGTATCCAGAGGATTTTGATTTATCGGATTACACCTCCGAGATGTGGGGAGTCTACGCTGGCGAACCTACTTCAGTGAAGGTTTTGTTCTTTGATGAGATGAATGTGGTGGATAGGCTTCATGCAGAGGTGTTGGGAAGGCCTTCCGCTCGACTATGCCAGGTGGACGATGGGGTATGGGAACTTGTCGACACGGTGATGGGGCTTTCCGAGTTCAGAACGTGGCTGCGAACATTCGGGAGTTCTGCGGTGGTTATCGAGCCTGAAAACTTAAGAAATCAGCTTATTGCCAGTGCTGAAAGGATGAAGGAGATCTATTCTGGCCCTTCGGTCATGGCAGGGGCTGGGGAGGCGAAGGAGGACGCTATCCATGTGGGAGGCAGGCGCACAGGAAGTCCTGAGGGATGAGATGTTCTGGCGCATAATACGAGTGATTAATCTGCTGTTGGCCTCGGGCAAGGGCATGAGCGTGGCAGAACTTGCAGCTGCATGCGAGGCTACGCCCGAGGTAATTCGCGATGATATCCAACGCCTGTCAGAATACATGCGTGCCCCATTGATGAGCAACTTGGATCAAGGGTGCGATGCCTGTGATGACGACGATCCTCTCTGTCCCGATCAGGAGGTATGGAGCCTTGCCTCTAAGGATTTCGCTTTTCCAATTACGTCTCTTTCAGTGAAGGAAGCAAGAACTCTCTTGGCCATACTTAAGGGGTCTGAGCCTTCATGCGGGGCTGCTACGTCCGCTTGTGGCGGTGATGCGAAACGCGATGGAATGGGTGGCGCTGAGCGGGCAGTGTCAAAGCTAGAGGCGAGCCTTATCAAGGCCGGTTCATCTGATGAAGTCGCTCTTGCTGCGAGCAGGCGGGTGGTCAAGGCAGGACGGACGATGTATGGCGAGGGACAGGAGGAATCGAAGCTTGATGCCTTGGGCCTCTTCGTGGCGAGGAGGGAACCCATACACATCTCGTATGTGAATGCGTCAGGGCAGAGAAGTGAGCGTGACACCTGTCCTGTCGCCCTCGTCTACGATTGGAGGACGTGCGCGTGGTATCTGTACGGATACAATGAGAGGCACGGAGGATATCGACACTACAGGGTATCGCGAATTCTCGGATATGGTCCGTCAAGTGTCGAGATAGATGCGCCATCCGATGAGGAAGTCGAAAGACACGTGAAGACGTGTTGGGGAGTGGAATGCAGCTGCGAACAGGTGGAAGTTGTGGTTCGCTTCCTCAACGACTTCAATGTCATCGAGAGGATGTATGCCGACACGGCTGATCGGCCGGATGCTGTGTATGAGGTTCAGACGGATGGGTCGGTGATCTATCGAGACATGATGCCCGGCTGGAACGAGTTTCGCACCTGGGTGGCCACGTTCGGGGAATCAGCCGAGATTCTCGCGCCTCCGGAGTTGAGGCAGAGTATGGCGGAGGCTGTGGATAGGGTGTTGGATAGGTATGAAAAAGTCGGCATGCTGTTGGGGTAGAGAGACGTGGACAGACATGATCTTGGGAGCGGGCGGGGAGAATCGGGCTGTTGGCGCTTTCCATGGTCGCGCCGAGCGTGATTCGGCATCTGAATGAAGAATATTGTCGGCACTGCAAGCATTAACAGGCGCGCCCTTCGGGGCGCGCCTCGCTTTATGCCGGAAGAGTTATGAAGGGAAAGGGGGCGTAACGAAGAAATAGACAGTGCGAGTTAGCATTTGAAAGCTAAGCTTATACATATGGTAATGGCAATGCATAACCAACATTAACGTCGCTATTTCGTGAATTGCGGCGTATTACGATCTTCTGTGTTGCGGTTCATCACATTCTACAACTGCGGGAGGGCAGGGTTTTGGAACCTGTGAGCATTCTGCACACGTCCGACCTTCACCTCGACCACGTGCTCACCGAGTACAGACGAGATGTTCGCGCTGTACGCCGTCGGGAACTGGTGGATACATTCAATTTCATTGTGAGTGAAGCAATCCGGCTCAATGTGAGACTGGTGCTGATTCCGGGGGATTTGATCTGTGCGGATTCAGTGGCCGACTCGGTAGTTGAAGAGGTCCGTAATGGGTTTGCAAGGCTTGGCAGGAGTTCGATTTTTGTCGCGGTTACTCCGGGAGAAGCAGAAGAAAGCGGAGGTTTGGAGCTGCTTCGGGAGGCTTGCTCTGGGGAGAATGTTCATCTTTTCATGGCAGAGGAATGGTCATCCGTTTCGCCTTTTCCGGGGGTCACTGTATGGGGACTGAGGACTACTTCTCGGAATTCCACTATGCCCGTTCTTTCCAACCTGGTTGTGGAGGGCTCGGGGATGCATGTAGGGTTGATGCATGGTACTTTCGCTGGGACTCCTGGGCTTGATTCTTCGATATGCCCTATTTCGCCCGATGCGCTTTCACAGTCTGGCCTCGATTACTTGGCCTTAGGCCATTACCATAACATGGTCAATTGCTCGGTGGGAAAGGCGACGTGCTGGTATTCGGGGTCACCGGTACACCTCAACTTTGATACGAGAGGTGAACGGCACGCACTTCTCGTGAGTCTGCGTGAAGATGGGACTCGCGTAAACCCCATGAAGGTTCCTAGTCGGCAGCATCGAGTCATTACTGTCGACATTGCGGGAAAGTCGGGAGCGGAAATTCGAGAACGCCTGAGTGACATGGCCAATGCTGAGCTGTGCTTAAGGGTTGAACTGGAGGGACGCGTGGATCCGGCTCTCAGACCCATCTTGGCAGGGCTGGCGAGAGAATTTGAGGATCGCTTTTTCCATCTCGAAGTTGCCGACCGCACAGAATTGGTGGTGAGGGGGCCTAAGGGCGAAGATAGGAGGAGACCGGGCCGTGGCAGTACGCGGAAGGAAGTGCGTCTGCCCAGGACAGATCAACCTGCAGGGAAGAACTATCATGCCAATTGCACCGGGATGGACGCGCTTGAGAGGGATCTACTCGAAGCGGAACAAACTTTCACAGCCAAGATGATAGCATTACTGACGCAGTCCGAGGAGGCTAATGCGGCAGCTCCCGGGTCTTTTGCGGGGCAAAAGGACTCGCCCGAGTCTAGCTTTAAGGCGCGGCGTCCCGAAAGTGAGGGTTCGGGCGATCGGAGCCATGTTGACAATCCATATGGAGTTGAGCACTGGAAAGAGGTCGTGGATTGCGCTCTAGCGTTGGGACTCTCTGCTCTTGGGGAGGTATTCCGTGGTGATGATCGAGAAGCTGTTGGTTGCGGCGAGAAAAGGCGGCCCGACGATTGAAGCGGAATTTGCTAAGGGCCTTTCAGTGGTTTTGGCCAGTACTCCTCAGATTCGTCTGATCTTCCTCGGTGCTCTGGAATCTATGGGCGTTGTTGGCATTGAGGCGCGGACCAAGCGTGTCGAGAAGGGCGGCAGAATATCTGTGACAGTCATCGATGACAATCACAGGCGTGTCATGCTTGTGCGCGATTCTTTATCGCAACCGTCAGTGAGGGTTGTGGATTTCGATACAGGCATGGGCACAGAGATTGCTGTCCCCATTGCCGAAGCCATGGGCCTTTCCGAAACCGATCTGGCTTGCAGCGATGATGGGATGGCTGAGTGTGGGGCGTGGACGGTGCCTGTCAGATTGCTCATGGGCGATAATGGCAGGCGATACGAGAGGGCTATTTCCCTTCTGGATGGAATAAGCAGCGATTCAGGAGCGGAAAATGCCTATTTTGAACTCAGGCGCGAGGTGGAGCGCGTTGCGGACCTGCGTATAAAAAGGGCGGAACTGAGAGCCAGAATCGCTTGGCTTGTTGAGAGGTTATCCTTTCTTGATTCGAGGATATCCTCCATAGATGCGGCTCTACGGACCAAGGTGGAATGCGATGAAATCGAGGAGTATGTGGGGTTCTTGAAACAGGAGTTCGAATCATGGCGGATCAATCTCGCCGACGTGTTGGTGACGGAGAAAGCTGCGGAAAAGGCCAGAAACAGGTTGCTCAAGTATTCTGGTATGGAAGGGGCTTTTGACCCTGAGGTTGCGGGCGAGATAAGGAATCTGATGTCTGAAATGTCTGAGCTGGAGAAGACAGCGATATCGTACGAATCAGAACAGTCGGGTATTACGTCTGCAATAAATGGGCTCAGAATGGAGCTTGCCCTGGCGAGCAAAGACCTCGAGGAGCTGGAACAAAGAGGATTGTCCCGCAGGACGCTGGAGCATGCGCAATCTTCCTTGAAAGAGATCGAAGACAGGGAGACTCGTCTTGCAAGTCTGTCGCAACGCATTGCAGAGGTTGACAAGGTCCTTGGGCGCAAGAGACTCGCCGATGGCCTTTCTGTGGGAGGGGCACTCTTGACCGTCACGTCTCTCACTGGGCTTCTCCTTCCAGAGAATATCTTTCCGTGGATGAGCTTGTCTGAGCCGCTGATGGGAGTCTTGATTTTGCTGCTTTCCACTGGCTTGATGTGCACGGTCTATGGGGTTTCGACGGGGATAGAGCTGGATGCCAAACATGGTGCAAAGGTGAGACTGGAGCACGATCGGGCCAATCTTTCGAGCCAGGTGGCATGGCACAGAAGGAGACTCGATTCGTTGCTGCACGACATGTCCATAAACGACTATGCGCTGGCCGTGGAGAAGATGGAGTGGCTTAAGGAGAAAAAAGAGTGTCTGCTGGAGGAGATCAAAACTCTGTCAGGTGAACTTGCTCGATTGAGGAACGAGGCGGACTTGAATCGGGTCAGGACATGGCGGGCTAAGGAGCGCATGGGCGAGTTGATGAAGGTGTCTGGTTTTTCTTCTCCTTCGATGTATCTTGAGGCATACGAGGACTATCGAAGGGTTGAAGCATCCTACAGAGAGGCTGCCGACAGGCTAGAGGCTGCACTGGGCGGGCGCTCTCGGGAAAGTATAGAGCGTGACATCGAGATCGTGCTTGAAGAGATTGCTTCTGCAGAGGCTCAGCGCGCAGCCATTGCCGATCCCAGGATCGAGGAAAAGATCTGGGAGCTGAGCGAGGAATACGCCATAAAGGCAGACGAGCGGGAGCGGTTGGCTCTCGAACTGGAGCAAAAGTCTTTGGAACTTGCAGATACAGAACATGCGTTGGCAGGTGTAGACATTTGGGAGGTATCGAGTGAGGCAGCGCGAGCCGCCTCGGAATTGGAACGTGCGAGGCGTGAGGGGCTCGCGGCTAGCTTAGCACAGGCAGCCATTGAGGAGATGATCGAAGAAAAACGGGCGCAAGCTGGGGCAAGATTAGCGGAGGTTGCCTCGGATATCATGGCATTTTTTACGGGCGAGCCTACGGCAGAAATCTCTTGTGCGGTTGAGGAAGACTGCGTCAGATGCTCTTTCCCGAGGGCAGCTGACTCGGAGTCGTTGATTCCTGTGGCTGTTCTCGCTGTTCGGCTTGGCGCCAGCGAGGTTCTATACGGAAGAGGCGCTCTCCCTTTGATAATTGACTATTCTTCTAAGGGTAAAGGCGGACGGGTAGGGCACAAGTCGGCATACCAAGGGTTAACCCTTGTTTGGCCCGCTCTGGAGAAACTTGGACGAACAAGGCAGGTAATATTAGTATTGGACGGATTGGAGTTCGCAGAGCAGATACCAAAATCATGTGAAGTTTTGACGATATGAGGGATTGCTAAGGGTTCGCGTTTGTTGTGGTCGGGACGGAGGAGATGAAAAAACGACGAGCCAGTGTTCGAATATGTGACTTCGGAATGCAAATGCGAACGGGAAGCGATGCGGTAGCATCGCTCTCAGTGTTTTTGGGTCTGAGTATCTTAGAAGGAGTATGTGAGTGCTTTCCAGACAAGTCTTCTGTTTGGCAATCTAAAAGTTCATATGTTGACCACCACGTCTAGGACCGAAATTCGGGGCCTGCAATTGGAAGAGGGCATGCTGTAGACGGCAGCTTTCGCCTGTGAATGCAAGCATGTGCCCATGGTCTGTCGATGAGCGAGGCGGTTCCTATCATGGCTGCTTTTGGACATGCTTTTTGAGGACATGGCGAGTTTTTCGACAAGGGTCGGCCAGAAAATCGGCACAACGCTGGAATGATAGGCTAAATGAGTGATAGCAAGCATGGACAGGAATGCAGGGCAGTTCAGAGATTGATCAGAAGTTACTTGGAGAAGAAAACTTCGTTTTTGTACGGTTTCCCAGAAATCCACAGTGCTGCAGGGGCTTTTGTACGTCTAACAAGCTTTGCCTTGGGAGGGATGACGCTGGCACAAAAGTTGCAACGAAGAAGGGGACATCTAGCGCAATCCACAACGCTCCTAGCCCGCTTTAGCAATATCGGCAAAAAACGGTTTGGTTGCTGTATGCGCCTTGCATTCTGGTAATGCCAATATCAATGTAGGACTGGTCGGAATGGAACTCCCATCCCACAAAGGACGAAAGAAGTCAAGAAATTGCATGGGCCTATGCAGGTGTATGGGGCGTGGACAGACAATAGAGGCCATAGAACCAGTGGCAATAGGAGGTCAGGACGATGGGGGCGGACTTGATCTTAGGAAATGGAGTTGTGGTGGACTGCGGATACCCTGCACAGGTGATAGAGGGCGGGGGTGTTGTGATATCCGGCGAGATCATAGCGGATGTGGGACGAACGGAAGAGTTGCGCCGGAAGTATCCGGAGGCTGGTTTTGAGGATGTGGGAGGCAGGTTGATAATGCCCGGGATGATGTGTGCGCACACCCATCTATGCAGAGTGTTTGCTCGGGGAATGCAGCCTGATGGGCCCCCTGCAAAGGTTCTTTCTAAGGTTTTGGAAGGGTCTTGGTGGCGACTTGATAGAAAGCTGACGGAAGAGGATATATGGACAAGCGCAATGATGTCTCTTATCTGGTGTGTGCGCAATGGAATTACTACCGTCTTCGATCACCACCATAGCCCCAACGCGGCTTTTGGTTCCCTCGACGCAATAGCTGATGCTGTAGCCCGGGTCGGAATTAGGGCATCGCTTTCGTATGAAGTATCCGACTTTGATGGCCCGGATGCGGCGGATGAGGGCATAAGGGAGAATGTCAGGTTCATAGAGCGGTGCAAGAGGATGAAATCTCCGCTTATTCGGGCTAATTTTGGGCTTCAAGGTTCACTCACACTTTCCAATGAGACCATCAGAAAGTGTGTGGAGGCGCCAGGAGCAGTCGAGGCAGGCTTTCATATACATACTGCGGAGGGTATTGAAGACCTGATACGAAGCATAAGGAGATATGGCAAACCTGTTGTGAAGCGCTTGGATGACCTTGGCGTATGGAATGACCGCTCATTGGCGGTCCATTGTGTCCATATCAATTCCGAGGAGATCGAAATACTAAGGGAACGAGATGTGAGCGTCGTTCACTGCCCCGAGTCCAATATGGGTAATGCTGTGGGAGATGCTCCTATTCTGGAGATGATTTCACGCGGAGTCAGAGTGGGATTGGGGACAGACGGTTGTTCTTGCGGTATGTTCGAAAGCCTCAAAGCGGCCGATCTTCTGCTAAAGCACAAGGAAGCCGATCCCCAGGTAGGCTGGATCGAGGCGCCACTCATGGCCTTTCGTAACAATTCGGCAATACTGGCGAAGCAATGGGATGTTCCACTTGGCATGCTGAAGCCTGGCGCCTACGCCGATTTGATAATCGTGGACTACTGGGCGCCTACGCCTATTGACGATAACAATTGGCGGAGCCATGTAACAATGGGAGTTACAGGAGGTATGGTTGACAGTACAATGGTTAACGGCAGGTTCTTGATGCGCCACCGTGAACTTGTTGCCATTGATGAGAGGGAGATTGCTGCAAAGTCGAGGAAGCTTGCGAGGGAGCTTTGGAAGAAGGTCTGAGCTGCTTTGAACGATCATGCCAGAAC